>NZ_JBFBBN010000001.1:431829-438783 GCF_040682715.1 Amycolatopsis sp. NPDC051128
CGGGGCTGCCGCTCGACCGGGTGAAGCAACTGATCGAAGCGAACACCTCGGGTAGAGTCCCTCAATGTGCCATTCACGGCCTTCCGTTGACCGCTTGCGCGGCAGAGGAATCCTCAACTACCCGGCCGCGATCAGGTCCCGGATCGCCCGCAGCACGGCGTCCTTCCGCTCGATGTGCAGGAACTGGTGCGTGGCGTCGTCGAGCACCCGGTGCTCGCCCCGCGGGACGCCGGCCGCGATCGACGCGTGCAGGTCGCGGATCCCGCGTTGGGCCGCTTCGATGAGCTCTTCGGAGCCGAACTGCGTCCAGTACGGGTTGCGGCCCATCGCGGTGAGCACGATCAGCGGGACGTCCGGGAGTTCCCCGCCGTCGCGGAGTTCCGCGTAGACGGCGTCCTCGTTCGCGGTTTCGGCGACCACGGTCCGCCACGTCGTCAGGTGGTGCTCGACCAGGGGCTCCCGCGCCTCCGGCGGCCACTCGGCGAACAACGCGCCGTACTGCTCGCGCGCACTCCGGAGCTGGCTTTCGGTGAGGTCCGGCAGCTCGGCCGCGGCCTGCTTCATCCGGTCGTTCAGCCCGGCCGCCTCCGCGGGCAGGTGGGCGAAGAGGTCTTCGTGTCCCGGGTCCAGCAGGAGCAGCCCGGCGACCTCGGCCGGGAACAGCTGGGCGAAGCGCCGCGCGTACGACGCGCCGAGGGAGTGCCCGGCCAGCACGTATGGCCCCGCGATGCCGGCGGCGCGCAGGAGGTCGCGCAGCTCCGTGGCGACGTCGGCCGCCGTGCGCGGCAGTGCGACCGGGTCGCTCCAGCCCGTGCCGGCACGGTCGTAGAGCACGCTCGTCGTGAACTCCGCGGCCGCCGTGTGGACGTTCAGGTAGTCCAGGCCGACGAGGCCCGCGCCGGGCAAAACCACGACGGGCGGGCCGCCGGCACCCGCGCGGTCCAGCGCCAGCGCACCGCCGGCGACTTCGTGGGCGCGGCCGAGCGGGAGCGATCGGGTGACGGGCATGGTGGCTCCTCCAGTCTGCATTCTCAACTTTGCGAACGGTATCACGTGTGAGAACATGCGGCATGGACTCCCTTCACCTGCTGGTGCACCCGGTGCGGCTGCGGATCGTGCACGCCATGGCGGGCGGCCGGACCCGCACGACGACGGAGCTGTGCGAGCGCCTGCCGGACGTCTCGAAGGCCACCGTGTACCGCCACGTCGGCGTCCTCGCCGAAGGCGGCATCCTCGAGGTCGAAGGCGAGCAGCGAGTCCACGGCGCCGTCGAGCGCCGGTACCGGCTGCGCGGGGACCGCGCGGTGGTCGACGCCGCCACCGCGGCGTCGGTGTCCAAAGAGGACCACCGGCAGGTGTTCGCCACCGCGATGGCGGCGCTGATCGCGGAGTTCAACGCCTACCTCGACCGCGAAGACGCCGATCCGGCGGCCGACCTCGTCGGCTACCGGCAGCACGCCGTATGGCTGAGCCGCCCGGAACTGACCGAGATGATCGGCGAGCTGCGGAAGGTCATCGTGGCCAGGCTGGGCAACGAGCCTGCCGCGGACCGGGTCCGGTACCTGCTCAGCCCCATCCAGTTCCCGGCCGCCGAACCGTCTACTGTGGACGACTGAGCCGCGCGGCCATCTCGGTCACCAGCGGCCCCGGACGCCGGTGGTGCACCAGGAAGATCTCCCGCGCCGGTCGCGCGTCGGCGGCGTCGCGGACCTCGATCCGTGCTCGGCCGGCCCGGCCGAGCACGCTCTCCGGCACGAACGCGATCCCCAGCCCCGCCTCGACCAGCGCCAGGATCACCTGGTAGTCCCGGGTTTCGTAGGCGACGCGCAGCCGGACCCCGGCGGCGTCGGCGAGCTGTTCGAGGCAGGCGCGGTTGGGCACGCCCGGGCTGCCGGAGATCCAGTCCTCCCCCGCGAGCGCGCGCAGCGTCAGCCGGCGGACCCGGGCTTTCGCGTGGCCCTCCGGCAGGATCAGCCGGAACCGCTCCGAGCGCAGCAGCGACCGGTCCAGCCCGCGTGGGTCCGGCAGCGGCGCCCCCGGGTAGCGGTGGGTGATCAGCAGGTCCAGGTCGCGCGAGCTGACCAGCCCGTAGCCGTCGGGTGGCTCCAGGTCCAGCAGCCGCAGCGCGACCGCGGGGTGGTCGCGGCGGAACTCGGCGAGCGCGGCGGGCACCAGCGTCATGCCGGCGCTCGCGAACGTGCCCACGGTGAGCTGCGCCGGCTCCTCGTCGAGCAGAGCGCGGACCGTCCGCTCGGCGGTGCGCAGCTCCCCCACGATGGTTTCCGCGTGGGTGAGCAGCGCTTCCCCGACCGGCGTCAGGGTGACGCCACGCGGGTTGCGGTGCAGCAGGGGCGCGCCGACGTCGCGCTCGAGCTTCGCCAGCTGCTGCGAGACGGCGGACGGCGTGAAGGACAGCCGCTGGGCGGCTCCGGCGATGGACCCGGCGTGCGCGACCTCGGCCAGCAGGGCCAGGCGGTGGGCGTCGAGCACGGGTTCCTCCAGGCGTAAGCAGAGCTAACGTCAGCATAGGAGACGTCGCTGGTGCTTACGGCGGTCCACGCGCATGCTGGGCCCATGATCAGCACTTCGGATGTCGAACTGGCGGCCACGCGGATCCGGGACCGGGTCCGCCGGACCCCGGTGCTCGCCGCGGACGACGGCGTGTGGTTCAAGCTGGAACAGCTGCAGCACACCGGGTCCTTCAAGGCCCGCGGCGCCTTCAACCGCATCATCGCCGCCGGCGAGCTTTCGGCGGCCGGCGTGGTGACCGCGTCGGGCGGCAACGCCGGCCTCGCCGTCGCCCACGCCGCCCGGGAGTTCGACCTCGCCGCGCGGGTGTACGTCCCGGCGAACGCGCCCGCCGTGAAGGTGGCGAAGCTGCGGAAGCTGGGCGCGGCCGTCGAACTGGTCGGCGAGAAGTACGCGGACGCCTACGACGCGGCCGTGAAGCACGCGGCGGACTCCGGCGCGCTCTTCTGCCACGCCTACGACCAGCCGGAGATCTGCGCCGGGCAGGGCACCCTCGGCCTCGAGCTGCTGGAGCAGACCGGTGGCGTCGACACCGTCCTGGTCGCGGTCGGCGGCGGCGGGCTGCTGGCGGGCGTCGCCGCCGCGGTCGAAGGCCGGGCCCGGGTGGTCGGCGTCGAACCGCGCACGATCCCGACGTTGAACGCGGCCTTGGCGGCGGGTGAGCCGGTCGCGGTCGAGGTGTCCGGCGTGGCCGCCGACTCGCTCGGCGCCACCCGGCTCGGCGACATCGCCTTCGCGGTGGCCACGCGCACGGACGCAGGCTCGGTGCTGGTGGACGACACCGCGATCGTCGAAGCCCGGGCGGCGCTGTGGGACCGCTACCGCCTCGCCGTCGAACCCGGCGGGGCGACCGCGTTCGCCGCCCTGCTCAGCGGCGGTTACCGGCCGGCGCCCGGGGAACGGGTCGCCGTCCTGCTCTGCGGCGCCAACACCGACCCGGCGACGCTCACTTCCCCGACAGCCGCTCCACCAGCGGCGCGAACTCCTCGATGAAGGCGCCGTTCACGGTGATGTAGGAGACGCCGAGCTGTTCGCGACGGCGTTCGAGTTCCTCCGCCATGGCGTCGACGCCGCCGCGGATGATGGCCAGCGAGTCGTGCTCGATGAGCGTCTCGGCGTCGACGCCGATGAAACCGCGGATCCACGGCGGCACCTGCTCGCCGACGACCCAGATGTTCAGTGCCAGCTCGACGTCGCGCTCGCCCGCCGCCGCGCGGATCTCCCCGACGTAGCCGGCCATCTCCTCGCGGGTGGCCAGCGGACCGCCGGCGAGCGTGACGATGTCGGCCTTCGCCCCGGCGAGGCGGCGCGCCTTGGGCCCGCCCGCGGCGATCATCACCGGCGTGCGCGCGTCGCCGTCGAGCCGCCGCACGTGGTCGATCGTCTCGGAGATCGAATCCAGCCGGTCCTGACCGGAGCCGTAGGGCAGGCCGAGCTCTTCGGCCTGCTGCCGCATCGTCGGCAGCCCGGTGCCGAGGCCGAGCTCGAACCGCCCGTCGGTCACCACGGTCAGGCTGCGCGCCTCCCAAGCGGCCGCCCGCGCCGTGCGCAGCGGGCTGGCCAGGACGAACGAGCCGACGCGCAGGCCGGTCGTCACCGCAGCGGCGGCCGCGAGCGCGGCGGTCGGGGTCGGCAGGTTCAGGTTGTCCGGAGACAGCAGCGTCGAGTAGCCGAGCCGTTCCGCCCGCCGGGCCGTCTCGAGCCATTTCGCGCCGCCCTCGGTCGCGCCCGCGACCACGCCGAACCGGAACGCCTTGCCTGGCATCGAAGTACCCCCATCGTGTCGGTCCTTCGATCAAACCACCGCCGCGCCCGGTCGTGCCACCACGACCGGGCGCGGCGGGCGGGCTCAGCCGCGCTGGTACTCCTCCCACGTCACCTTCGTGACCGAGGGGCCGTCGTCGGCGCCGCGGCCGGCGAGGCCGTTCTGGCCGAGGTAGTAGTCGCCCGTCTGGTGCTGCGCGCCCGACGAGAGGTCCGGGTCGGAGACCGCCATCGCGTGGATGTGGTACGCGAAGCCCTGCGCCGGGGTGCGCAGCCAGGCCGCGAACCCGACCTTGCGCAGCGCCTTCAGGAGGTTGGTCCGGCTCGTGGACGACAGGTTGGACACCGAGATGTCCATCGCGCCGCCGCCGTCGTGCGTGCCGGCCGAAGCGTCGACGCCGCCCGCGTTGTACGAACCCTGCGTCAGGCTGACCGAGGAACCGAAGAGTCCTTCGGCGGCCACCAGCATCGCCTTGGTGCGGGTGTTGAGCGTGACGCCGTGGTAAGTGACGTGGCTGCCCGCGGACACCGGGTTGGTGACCGTGTACCGGCCTTCACCCAGCTTCTCCAGCGAGGTTTTGCCCGGCAGCCCGGAGGCGTCGAGTCCGGTGTAGCCCAACGACTTCTGGTACTGCGAGTACGCCGTGATCGTGGTGGTGCCGAAATACCCGTCGACGTACGTGCTGTCCAGCAGTCCCTTGACCTGCAGCGCCTGCTCGACCAGCAGGACGCTGTCGTGCGCGCCCGGCGTCTGGGTGTCGTCGGCGCGGCGCGGGTCGATCTGGGCCGCCTTCAGCACGGCTTCCATGTTCGCCGTGGGCAGCGCCGTCGTGACCGCGGTCTCGGCCTGCGCCGGTGCGGCTACAGCGAAAGCTGCGGCGGTCAATGCCGTCAAGACGGCGGCCTTCGTGAACATTCCTGTCCTCCACTGCTCGGGATCACTACGGCGACCAGCATCACCCCACCGGATACAAGGGACATACAAATGCGACAGACCTCGTCTTCTCCGTGAACGTCCACAAAGGACATCGGACCGGTCAACGGGGCCGGCCTTGGTTCCGGTCACGCTGGGCAGGGGACCGACACCAGAGCGTCGTAACGGCATGTAACGCCGCACACAGTGTTTTGCGTTTCCACTGGTCCAAGCGTGGTCGTCACAATCACGGAGAGTTACGAGCGCCCCGCCACTGGACCTGGCCGTGTTCCTTTCGTAACCTGTTCGAGATCTCGCGTCCCCCGGCCGTCGATGAGGCGGCGACGCGAGATCGCCGCCGACCCCCTGCCGGGGACCGGACCCCCATCGCGCGCTTCACCTCATGCGGTACAGCGCGGCCGATGACGGGCAGAGCGGACGAGGCCCCCGACTCGCCGCCCGGTGCCCGACGGCGGCCGACCAGCAAAGGAGACCCGCGCGAGAATGCGTTCGCATCCCATCAAGCGCGTGGTGTCAGGTGCCATCGCCGCGGCCTCGGTGATCACCCTCGTCACCATGGCCCAGCCCCCGGCCACCGCCGCCCCCATCCCCGTCCTCCAGGCCCCGCCCACCGGCTCGGACGCCCTCGCCAAGTACCGCGACCTCGCGGCACAGGCCGAAAAGCTCAACGAAGACCTGCTCAAGGCCCAGGACGACCTGAAAGCCAAGCAGGGCGAGCTCGACAAGGCCACCGCCGACGTCACCGCCGCGAAGGACGCCGGGGCCCAGGCCGCCGACGCGAAGCAGAAGTTCCAGTCCCAGGTCGACAAGTTCGCCGGCGCGTCGTTCACCAGCGGCGTCCAGATGAACAAGCTGTCGGCGCTGCTGGCGGGCACGTCCACGCAGGACTTCCTGGACCGCTCGGCGGCTCTGGAGCTCATCGCGACCGACAAGAACGCCGCGATGGACAACCTCACCGGCGCGGCCGAAAAGGCCGCGGCGGCCGAGAAGACGGCGACCGACGCGGCGAAGCGGGCGCAGGACGCCCGTGACGCGGCGGCGAAGCTGACCGCGGACATCGAGGCCAAGAAGAAGGGCCTGCAGACCCAGATCGACCAGATCGAGGCGACCAGCCGGACCCTCAGCAGCGCCGACAAGGCCGCCCAGAAGGACACCGGCGGCGCCGCCCCGAGCGTGAAGGCGCCCACCGCGGCGGCGCAGAAGGCGGTCAACGCGGCGCTGAGCAAGCTCGGCAGCGCCTACGTGTGGGGCGCCACCGGGCCGACCACGTTCGACTGCTCGGGTCTGATGCAGTGGGCGTACAAGCAGGCCGGCATCTCGCTGCCCCGCACCTCGGCGGCGCAGGCCGGCTTCGGCACGCCGGTGTCGCGGGACCAGCTGCAGCCGGGCGACCTGGTCGCCTACTACTCCCCCGTGTCCCACATCGGGATGTACATCGGCGACGGCAAGATGGTGCACGCGCCGACGAGCGGCGACGTCGTCAAGATCTCGCCGCTGCAGAGCCAGTACGCGGGCGCGACCCGGCCCACCGCCTGACGCGAGGTGTGCCCCGTTCGGGCAAGGCCGGGTAGTTAAGGATTCCCCTGCCGCGCAAGCGGTCAACGGAACGGCCGTGAATGGCCCATTGAGGGACTCTACGACGCGTTGGGTGACGGTCCGGAGCTGGCGCTCGATGAGCGGCACTTCGACGAGGTGGCCAAGGCCGGTTTCGACACCGTCCGCCTGCC
>NZ_JBFBBN010000002.1:0-245507 GCF_040682715.1 Amycolatopsis sp. NPDC051128
GTCGACCGCGCGAAGGTGTCCCGGCTGTGTGCCGGCCGCGTCGACATCCTCGAACCGGGGCTGGCCGACCTGGTCGCCCGCGGGGTCGCGGCGGGACCGCCCACTCCGCGGCCAGGTGCGCTCCGAACGAAATGCCGCCCACGAGCAATTCGCCGTGTTCGTCCGCCAGCGCGTCCAGCATTTCCAGGTAGCCGTCGGCGAGCGCCGCGCCTGGTGGCGGTGGTGGCGCGATGAGCGGGACACCGAGGGCGCGCAGCGGGCCGGCGAAGACGGCCCGGACGAAGACCTCGTCCGAACCGGTGCCGGGCAGCAGCACCGCGGCGGGAACTCTGATAGCGGACGTCACGTTGCGATCTTTGCGCAAAGGCGTTTCCCTGGCGGGGACCGCAGTACGCTGGAATCGCACGGGCCGCAAACACCATGTCGGGGGCCCCGGAGCACAGGAGCACCTATGTCCGCCAAAGACGGCGGCTACTTCAGCCGGTTGGTACGCAAGCTGACCAGCGACGTCGAGGATCTCGACGCCGACGAAATGTCGATGAGGTCCGGCGCCGAAGGCGCGCAGCGGGCCTGTGACTGCCGCTCCGGCGAAGAGGTCACCGTGATGGGGAGACTCCGCAGCGTGGAGCTCTGCCCGACCAACGAGGCCGCCACCCTGGAGGCCGAGCTGTTCGACGGGACACAGGGCGTGACGCTAATCTGGCTCGGCCGCCGCCGGATCGCCGGTATCGAGCCAGGCCGGACGATCAAGGTGCGGGGCCGGATGGCCGAGCGTGACGGCCACAAGGTGCTGTACAACCCCTATTACGAGCTCCAGAGCCCAGTGAGTTGATCACCCATCGTGACTGATCCCGCCCCGAGCGAGAAGAAGACCGACGCGGACGAGCCGCAGCCGACCCTGCTCGAGCAGATGGGCGGCGTGTCGGGCCTGATCTACTCGTCGCTGCCGGTGATCGTGTTCGTGCTGGCGAACTCGTTCTTCGGCCTGACCGCGGCCATCTGGACCTCGATCGGCAGCGCGGTGGCCATCACCGTGCTGCGGATCGTCCGCAAGGAGCCGCTGCAGCCGGCCATCTCCGGATTCTTCGGCGTCGCGATCGCGGCGTTCATCGCCTACCGCACCGGCTCGGCGAAGGGATTCTTCCTCTTCGGGATCTACGCGAGCCTGATCTACTGCGGCATCTTCGTGCTGTCGGTGGTGGTGCGCTGGCCGATCGCCGGCGTCGTCTGGAACCTGCTCAACGGCACCGGCCACGCGTGGCGCAAGGACAAGCCGTCCCGCTACGGCTACGACGTCGCCACGCTGGCCATGGCGCTGATCTTCGCCGCCCGGTTCGTCGTGCAGCGGTGGCTCTACCAGGAGGACTACACCGGCTGGCTGGCCTTCGCGAAGATCGCCATGGGCTACCCGCTCTACGCGCTGGGCCTGCTGGTCGTGGTGTGGGCGGTGCGGCGCTCCGACAAGCGGCTCAAGGCCCTCGCGGAGACCGAAGCGGCACCGGAGACCGACGCGGAGGTCGAAGCCCGGCTCCGCGAGAAGTACGCGGCCCCCGAAGCCTGAGACCACGAAGAAGGCCCCCGACACGCGTCGGGGGCCTTCTTCGTGGTCTCAGTAGCCCAGTGCCGTCCGGATCTCCGGTTCGACGTCCGCCGTCGCGACGAACAGCAGCTCGTCACCCGGCTCCAGGGGGTCCTCCGGCTGCGGCACGATCACGCGGTCGCCGCGCAGGATGGTCACCAGCGCCGCGTCGCGCGGCAGCGAAAGCTCGCTCACCGGCTTCCCGGCCAGCGGCGTCTCCGCCGGCAGGGTGAGCTCGACGAGGTTCGCGTTGCTCTGCCGGAACGTCATCAGCCGGACGAGGTCGCCGACGCTGACCGCCTCCTCGACCATCGCCGCGAGCATCCGCGGGGTCGACACGGCGACGTCGACGCCCCAGGCGTCGGTGAACAGCCACTCGTTGGCCGGGTTGTTCACCCGCGCCACCACGCGCCGCACCGCGAACTCCGTCTTCGCCAGCAGCGACACCACGAGGTTCGCCTTGTCGTCGCCGGTGGCGGCGATCACGACGTCGCACTGCTCGATCCCGGACTCCTCCAGGATCGACACCTCGCAGGCGTCGCCGAGCACCCAGTCGGCCTGCTCGACGGTGTGCGGCTCGAACTGGTCGGCCTCCCGCTCGATGAGCATCACCTGGTGCCTGCCGTCGATCAGCTCGGCGGCGATCGAGCGGCCGACCGCGCCCGCGCCGGCAATCGCGACCCTCATGCTTCGTCCTCCGGTTCGCGGTTCCCCACGCTCGTCACGTCACTGACGGTGCCCGAGCGCGCGGCCACCCACACGACGTCGTCGGCCTGCAGCACCGTCTTGGTGTCCGGCAGCACGGCGGTGCCCATCCGCATGATGAACGCCACCCGCGCACCGGACGCCTGCTGCAGGGACCGGACGGAGTGCCCGACCCAGCCCTCGTGCAGCGGCAGCTGCAGCAGCGCGACGTTGCCCGACGGGTCCCGCCACGCCGACGCGACGCCGTCCGGCAGCAGGCTGCGCAGGAACCGGTCGGTGGTCCAGGGCACGGTCGCGACCGTCGGGATGCCCAGCCGCTCGTACACGGCCGCGCGCTTGTGGTCGTAGATCCGCGCGACGACGTGCTCGATGCCGAAGTTCTCGCGGGCGACCCTGGCCGAAATGATGTTCGAGTTGTCGCCGCTGGAGACCGCGGCGAACGCGCCGGCCCGCTCGATGCCCGCTTCGATCAGCACCTTGCGGTCGAAACCCACGCCGACGACCTGCTGGCCGTGAAAGTCGCTGCCGAGCCGCCGGAACGCCTGCTGGCTCTTGTCGATGACGGCCACGTCGTGGCCGAGCCGCTCCAGCGCAGCGGCCAGGGACGCGCCTACCCGGCCGCATCCCATGATCACCACGTGCACGCCCTGCCTCCTCTTCGGCGGGTTCCCCCGTCCGTACCTACCCCGACATGCCAGCGCCGAACCTACCGTGCGCTCCGGCCGTGACCTCCACCGTCCTCCCCGCCACCTTCGACGGAGCGCTGTACATCCGTCGTCCTCCCGCCACCCGCCCTCAATGGAGGAGCTTCGCTCCGCTGTACATCCATCGTCCTCCCCACCACCCGCCCTCAAAGGAGGAGCTTCGCTCCGCTGTACATTTCGAAGGTGTCGAAGTTTCCGACCGTGCTGAAACGCCTGGTACTCGGACGTCCGTTCCGCAGTGACAGGCTCGCTCACACGCTCCTGCCCAAGCGCATCGCGCTGCCGATCTTCGCGTCCGACGCGCTCTCGAGCGTGGCGTACGCGCCGGAAGAGATCTTCCTGACGCTGAGCGTGGCGGGCCTTTCGGCGTACGCGCTGGCGCCGTGGATCGGCATCGCCGTCGCGGTCGTCATGCTCGTCGTCGTCGCGTCGTACCGGCAGAACGTGCACGCCTACCCGAGCGGCGGCGGCGACTACGAGGTCGCCAACACCAACCTCGGGGGCCCGTTCGGCCTGATGGTGGCCAGCGCCCTGCTCGTCGACTACGTGCTCACCGTCGCAGTGTCCACTTCGTCCGGTGTGGCGAACATCGGCTCCGCGGTCCCGTGGGTCGGCCAGCACAAGGTGCTGGCCTCGGTCGTCATCGTGGTCGTGCTGACGTCGCTGAACCTCCGCGGCATCCGCGAGTCCGGGAAGGCCTTCGCGATCCCGACCTACGGGTTCATCCTGGGCATCCTGGTCATGGTGGTGTGGGGGCTGGTCCAGTCCGTGACGGGCACCGAGATGCGGGCGGAGAGCGCCGGGCTCACCTTGAACGCGGAAGGCACCTTCGCCGGTGCCGCCTACGCCTTCTTGGTCCTGCGGGCGTTCTCCTCCGGCGCCGCCGCGCTGACCGGCGTCGAGGCGATCAGCAACGGCGTACCGGCGTTCCAGAAGCCCAAGTCGAAGAACGCGGCGACCACGCTGCTGATGATGGGCCTGCTCGCGGTGACCATGCTGGTCGGCATCATCGCGCTCGCGATCATCACGAAGGTCACCTTCGCCGAGGACCCGGACCGCCAGCTGGTCGGTGCGCCCGCCGGCTACGAGCAGAAGACGATCGTCGCGCAGATCGCGCACGCGGTGTTCGCCGACTTCCCGCCGGCGTTCTACTACATCTCGTTCTCCACCGGCATCATCCTGCTGCTGGCCGCGAACACCGCGTTCAACGGCTTCCCGGTGCTGGGCTCGATCCTGGCGCAGGACCGCTACCTGCCGCGGCAGCTGCACACACGCGGCGACCGGCTGGCGTTCTCCAACGGGATCCTGTTCCTGGCCGCCTTCGCGCTGGTGCTGATCATCGCGTTCGACGCCGAGGTGACCCGGCTCATCCAGCTGTACATCGTGGGTGTGTTCGTGTCGTTCACGGTGAGCCAGGCCGGCATGATCCGGCACTGGAACCGGTTGCTGGCCAGGGAAACCGACCCGGCGGTGCGGCGGCGCATGCGGCGCTCGCAGACGGTCAACGCGGTCGGCCTCACCTGCACCGGCGTCGTGCTGGTGATCGTGCTGATCACGAAGTTCCTGCTCGGCGCGTGGATCGCGATCGCGGCGATGGTGGCGATCTTCGTGCTGATGACCGCGATCCGGAAGCACTACGACCGCGTCGCCGAAGAGCTCAAGGACCTCGGTGACACGCCGACCGTGCTGCCGTCGCGCAACCACGCGATCGTGCTGGTGTCCAAACTGCACCGGCCGACGCTGCGGGCACTGGCCTACGCCAAGGCGATGCGCCCGGACGTCCTCGAAGCCGTCACGGTCAACGTGGACGACGCGGACACCCGGCGGCTGACGCAGGAGTGGGACGCGCACAACTTCAAGGTGCCGCTGAAGGTCGTCGAATCGCCCTACCGCGAGATCACGAAGCCGGTGCTCGACTACGTGAAGCGCGTGCGCGGCGACAACCCGCGCAACGTGGTCACCGTGTTCATCCCGGAGTACGTGGTCGGGCACTGGTGGGAGCAGGTGCTGCACAACCAAAGCGCGCTGCGGCTGAAGGGGCGGCTGCTGTTCCAGCCGGGCGTCATGGTGACGAGCGTGCCGTGGCAGCTGGAGTCGTCGGCCAAGGCCGCCGCGCGTGTCCGGACCGAACGGCCGGCCGCCGGGGACGTCCGGCGTGGCTTCTCGCCCAACGGCAAGCCGGCGACGGCACCCAAACCCAAACCCAAGGAGCCTGCCGAATGACGAGCTGGCTGGGCCGGGTCCTCGAGGTGGAGGTCGGCGCGGTGGCGCACGGCGGCCACTGCGTGGCGCGCGCCGAGGGACGGGTCGTGTTCGTCCGGCACGCGCTGCCGGGCGAGCGGGTCCGCGTCGAGGTCACCGAGGACAACGGCGGCTCGTTCTGCCGCGGCGACGCCGTGGAGGTGCTTTCGCCGTCCCCGCACCGGGTCCCGCCGCCGTGCCCTCTCGCGGTGCCCGGCGGCTGCGGCGGCTGCGATTGGCAGCACGCCGCGCCGGACTATCAGCGTTCGTTGAAGGCGGCGGTGGTGGCGGAGCAGCTCCAGCGGCTGGCCGGCCTCGAACGGGACGTCGTCGTGGAGGCGCTGGAGGGCGGTCCGCTGGACTGGCGCAGCCGCGTCCGGCTGGTCGCCGACCGCGAGGGGCGCGCGGGCCTGCGCGCGCACCACAGCCACCGGGTGGTGGCGCTGGAGGACTGCCCGATCGCGGTCCCGGGCGAGCTCGACGACGTCCTCGCGCGGCGCTGGCGGCCGGGCAGCGAAATCGAGGTCACCAGCGACGGCGACGGCGGTGTGCACGTCCGCGAGCTGTCGACGGTGCGAGGCAAGGTCCGCGCCCGCCAGCTGTCCGGCGGGGTGGCGGTCCAGCACGCGGCGGGCCGCGACTGGCGCCTCGACGCGCACGGTTTCTGGCAGGTCCACCCGGCGGCGGCGTCGACACTGGCGGCGGTCGTGGGGGAGTGGGCGGAGGCGCCGGCGGGCGGGTCGGCGTGGGACCTCTACGCCGGGGTCGGGCTGTTCGCCTCGGTGCTGGCCGGTCAGGTCGGCGCCTCGGGGCGCGTGCTGGCGGTGGAGTCCGGCCGGCGCGCGGTCACCGACGGCGAGCGGAACCTGGCGGACCTGCCGCAGGTGTCGTGGCGGGCCGGGCGGGTGGAGGACGTGCTGGCGTCGGCCGCCAAGCCGGTCGACGTCGTGGTGCTGGACCCGCCCCGCAAGGGCGCGGGACGGCCGGTGGTGGAGTCGATCGTGGCGGGCGCCCCGGACCGGATCGTGTACGTGGCCTGCGACCCGGCGGCACTGGCCCGCGATGTGGCGACGTTCGCTTCGCACGGGTATGCCCTGACGGACCTGCGGGCGTTCGACGCCTTCCCGATGACCCACCACGTGGAGTGCGTGGCGCTGCTTTCCTGAAACTCTTGGCGAGGGTGGCTGCGAGGGGTTTCTTGGTCGCGAATGACCAAGGCCGGGTAGTTAAGGATTCCTCTGCCGCGCAAGCGGTCAACGGAAGGCCGTGAATGGCCCATTGAGGGACATAGAGTCCCTCAATGGGCCATTCACGGCCGTTCCGTTGACCGCGACGCGGTGCCCCGGAACCGGGTCAGCCGCAGGCTGTTCGAGACCACCAGACAGCTCGACGCGGCCATCGCCGCGCCCGCGATCATCGGGTTCAGCAGGCCCGCCGCCGCCAGCGGCAACGCCGCCACGTTGTAGACCAGCGCCCAGAACAGGTTCGCCTTGATCGTCGCCAGCGTCCGGCGGGACAGGCGGATCGCGTCGACCGCGGCCATCAGGTCACCGCGGACCAGCGTCAGGTCCGCCGCCTCGATCGCCGCGTCGGTGCCGGTGCCGATCGCCAGCCCGAGATCCGCGGTGGCGAGCGCCGCGGCGTCGTTGACGCCGTCGCCGATCATCGCGACCACCCGGCCTCGGGCCTTCAGGTCCGCGATCACCGCGACCTTCTGTTCCGGCGAAACCCCGGCGATCACCTCGGTGATGCCGGCCTCCTGGCCGATCGCCTGGGCGACGGCCTCGTTGTCGCCCGTGAGCAGCACCGGCGTCAAGCCGAGCCGGCGGAGCTGGAAGACCGCCGGCGCCGAGGTCGGCTTCACCGTGTCGGCCACGACCAGCACCGCGTGGGCGAAGCCGTCCCAGCCGAGGAGCACCGCGGTGTTCCCGGCCCGTTCGGCCTGCTGCTTCACCTTGAACAGGTTCGACGGCACGCGAACCGACATCCGCTGCAGGAGTTCGGACCGGCCGACGACGACGCGGTGGCCGTCCACCCGGCCGAGCACCCCGTAACCCGCGACGGCCCGGAACTCGCGCACCTGCCCGACGTCGCCGAAGCGGCGGCGCGCCGCGTCGGTGACGGCGACGGCGATCGGGTGCTCGGAAGCGCTTTCCAGAGCGCCGGCCAGCCGCAGCGCCAAGTCCGAGGACACGCCGTCGACGGTCTTGATCCCGGCCAGGGTCATCTTTCCGGTGGTCACCGTGCCGGTCTTGTCGAGCACAACGGTGTCGACCCGCCGCGTCGACTCGAGCATCTCCGGTCCCTTGACCAGCACGCCGAGCTGCGCGCCGCGGCCGGTGCCCACGAGCAGGGCGGTCGGCGTGGCCAGCCCGAGCGCGCACGGGCACGCGATGATCAGCACGGCGACCGCGGCGGTGAACGCCATGCCGGGCCCGGCGCCGGAGCCGAGCCAGAACGCCAGTGTCGCCACGGAAAGCGCTATCACGATCGGCACGAACACGGCCGAGACGCGGTCGGCGAGCCGCTGCACGTCCGCCTTGCCGCTCTGGGCGCGTTCGACCATCGCTGCGATGCGCGCCAAGCGGGTCTCGGCGCCGACGCGGGTCGCCCGCACGACGAGCCGCCCGCTCATGCTGACCGTCGCGCCGACCACTTCGGCGCCGGCCTCGACCTCGACCGGCACGGCTTCCCCGGTGACCAGGCTGAGGTCGACCGCGGACGTGCCGTCGACGACCACGCCGTCCGTCGCGATCTTCTCCCCCGGCCGGACCACGAAGAGGTCGCCGGTCCGCAGCCGGTCGACCGGGACCCGCTCCTCGCGGCCGTCGCGCAGCACGGCGACGGACTTGGCGCCGAGGTCGAGCAGCGCCCGCAGCGCCGCACCGGCCCGCCGGCGCGACCGGGCCTCGAAGTAGCGGCCGGCCAGGATGAACAGCGTGACGCCGGCGGCGACCTCGAAGTAGATCCCGTCGACGTCGTGGTCGGCGTAGAGGGTGAACGCGAATTCGTGGCGCATGCCGATGACGCCGGCGCCGCCGAAGATCAGGGCGTAGAGCGACCAGAGGTAGGCCGCGGCGACCCCCATCGACACGAGGGTGTCCATGGTCGCGGTGGCGTGGCGGAGGTTGGTCCAGGCGGCGCGGTGGAACGGCCACGCGCCCCACGCCACGACCGGCGAAGCCAGGACGAGGGAAACCCATTGCCAGGCGGGAAACTGCAGCACCGGCACCATCGCCAGGAGGATCACCGGCACCCCGCACGACGCCGACAGCCGCAGGCGACGGCGCAGCGTGTCCGCGGGCAACGGCTCCGAAGGCCGCGGCGGTTCGGGCGGCGCGGCCGTGTAGCCGGCCGCTTCGACCGCGCGGATCACGTCGTCGACCGTCATCGACGGCGGCACCCGCACGTGGGCCTTCTCCGTCGCGTAGTTGACGCTCGCCTCGACGCCATCGAGCCGGTTGAGCTTGCGCTCGATCCGCGCGGCACACGACCCGCAGGTCATGCCGCCGATCGTCAGCTCGATCCCGGCGACGGCCACCGCGTTCCCCACTTCGGCCTGGCGGGGGCCGACGGCCTGGATGGGGGCGGTGACGGGGTCGGTACGGCCGCCGGCGGTCATCGGACGAGCTGGTAGCCGGCGACGCGGATCGCCTGTTCGACCTGCCCGAAGTCGAGGACGCGCTCGCTGGTGACCCGGACGTCGCCGGTGCCGAGGTCGACGTCGACCTGGCGGACGCCGGGCAGCTCGCCGAGCTCCTCGCGGACCGAACTGGCGCAGTGCCCGCAGGTCATCCCGGCCACCGCGTAGGTCGTCTGGGTCATCGTCGTCCACCTTCCCGGCCGTGGCCGTGTCGTGACGGGGTAGTGCCCTCGCCGTGACAAGGTCGGCCGCGGGCGCCGGTTGGTTCCCGCGAGCATTTCCAAGATCGTTTTCAACCGGATCACCACGGGCGACGTAGTAGCCGGTGTGAGGCCAGAACGCACGGACGACGCCGAGATCACGCGGTGGGCCCTGCTCGCCGGCCGCGGCGACCGCCCGGCCCTCGAACAGTTCCTCCGCTCCACCCAGCCGCACGTCTGGCGGTTCGTCGCCGCGCTCAGCGACGCGCAGTCCGCGGACGACCTGAGCCAGGAGACCTACCTGCGGGCGCTGGGGAGCCTGCACCGGTTCAAGGGCGACTCGTCGGCCCGGACGTGGCTGCTGTCGATCGCCCGGCGCACGGTCGCCGACCACATCCGCGCGCTCCGGGTCCGCCCGCGACGGGCGTCGGTGACCGACTGGGAGGCCGCCGCGGAGCGCGCCGAGCCGACCGGTGCGGAGCGGATCGACGAGCAGGTCGTGCTCGACCAGCTGGTGCGGGCGCTCGACGCCGACCGCCGTGTCGCCTTCGTGCTCACCCAGACCCTCGGACTGTCCTATGCGGACGCCGCGCGGGTGTGCGGGTGCCCGGTGGGCACGATCCGCTCCCGCGTCGCCCGGGCGCGGGAGGACCTGCTCGCCGCGATGGCCGGTACCCGGCCCGGGTATCCGGCGGTCGGCTGAGCCGGGGCGGGGCCAGGGTCAGATCGCGTTGCCGCGCTGATCGCGCGCGGCCAGCAGGTCTTCGCGGGCCCGGGCGACCCGCGAGCGCACCGTGCCGACCGGGCAGCCGCAGACTTCGGCGGCCTCGGCGTAGGTGTAGCCGAGCAGCTGGGTGAGCACGAGCGCCTCGCGGCGGTCGTCGTCGAGGTCGTCGAGCAGGAGGTTGGTTTCGACGACGTCCTCGAACCCGGCGGCGCCCGCCCGGCCGCGCGCGGACTCGCTCTCGACAGCGCTTTCCCAGTCCTGCAAGGAACTCCGCGGCCGGGCCGCGCGCGCCCGGAAGTGGTCGACGACGGCTCGCCGCGCGATCGAAAGCAGCCAGGTGCGCGAGGAGGAGCGGCCGGCGAACCGGGAAAGCGAGCTCACCGCGCGGGCGTAGGTCTCCTGGGTGAGGTCGTCCGCGATCACCGTGTCCGCCAGGTGCGCCACGAACCGCCAGACGTCCGCCTGGGTCGCACGCACCCAGTCCTCGAACGCCCGGTGGTCACCACGCGCCGCGGCGAAGGCGAGCGCGGTGATCCGTTCGTCGTCACGATCCCGGCTGGAGTTCACGAGACCACACCGTAACCCACACCGGCGGGAACTCGACGCGACCGCCGCGCGACTATGTAGGCGTGAACTGCTCCGACATCCGTGAAGCGCTCTCGGCCAGGATCGACGGCGAAGCGGGTCCGCTGCCGGAACCGGTGGTGGACCGGCACCTGGCGGGCTGCCCGGGCTGCCGGGCCTGGCAGGAGGACGCGGTCCGGCTCCGGCGCCTGATGCTGGTCCGCGAGGCGCCCGCCGTCCCGGACCTGACCGAGCAGATCCTCACGGAGGTCCCGGCTCCGCCGGCGCAACGCTGGGGCCGGCGGATCGCCCTCGCGCTGGTCGCGCTCGTCCAGTGCGGGCTCGGGCTGGCCGAGCTGCTGGGCACGGACGTCGGGCACGCCGGGCACAGCGGCATGATGGCGGTGGCCGTGCACCTCGGCAACGAAAGCGCCGCCTGGAACCTCGCGATCGGCCTGGGCCTGCTCTGGGCGGCTATGCGGCCCGCGACCGCCGCCGGGCTGCTGCCCGCCCTGACCGGGTTCGTCCTGATCCTGGCCGTGATGTCCGGCATCGACCTCTCCGACGGCGAGGTCACGCTGGCGCGGGTGTTGTCGCACGGCCTGCTCTTGGCCGGGGTGGGGCTCCTGTACGCCGTCCGGCAGCAGCACCGCCGGACCCCGGCGCCGAGCCCCGGCACCGGCGACGAACTCACCACCCACGACGACGTCGAACTGTCCGGCCCGGCTCCGGCGCGGCGCGGCGAACGCGGCCCGCGGCGCCGGTTCCCGCACCTCCCGACCGGCCGCCGGGCCGCCTGAGCCCGCCCGGGTCAGGTCCGGCGCCGCGACCGCACCACGAGCCCCGCCACGATGGCGAGCACCACCACGAGGATCAGGATCCACGCCCAGGCCGGGAACCCACCGCCGCTGCCGGACGACGCCGACGGTGCCACCGACGGACTCGCGCTGCTGGTGACCGGAGCGCTCGTGGTGCTGCTCGTCGGAGCCGCGCCGCTCGTGGAGGCCGGAGCCGCCGAGAGCGTGAAGTGCACCGCGCCGGTGACCGCGTCCCCATCGTCGGAGATCACGTGGTAGCTGATCGTGTACGCGCCCGCGGGCCCGGTCGCCTGCACGGGCGCGCTGACCACCGGCCCGGCGAGCGAAACGGTGCCGATCGTCCACTTCGCCCCGCCGGGACCGGTCACCTGGATCGGGTCCTTGGCCATGGTGACCGCTTCGCCGAAGGTGAGCTTGACGGAGGTCGGCGCGGCCGCCAGCGTCGCGCCCTCGGCGGGGTCGCTGCTCTGCAGTTCGGTGTGCGCGGACGCCGGCCCGGCCGTCGCGAAGACCGCGAGTCCGGCCAGCAGCAAAGCCCCGCCGAGACGCCTGAATTCCATGATCAACCCTCCGTGGTGCGAGCCCCTCGGAGGAGAGTCTCTCGTAGCGCGAAAGTTCCCGCGATCTTGCCCACTCCACCGGCGGCTCAGACCAGCACCGCCGCCATCAGGGCCATGCCGAGGCTCATGACCGCGTTCGCGACGAGGCCCGCCGTCCGCAGCCGGAGCGTGCTGTCCCCGCGGCCGGCGTCGATCGCGCGGGCCATCCAGGCGGTGCCTGCCACCAGGAACACCACCGCGAGCACGGCCGCGACGATCGTGACGTGCGCGGGCGCGTCCCCCATCATCGTCGTCGCGGCGCCCATGGTCATGCCCGCGTGATCACCCGACGCCGGTGCGGAAGCCGGCGCCGACGTCATCGTCCCCGACATCGCCAGCGGCATCACCAGCACCATCCACGCCATGCCCGCCATCATCAGGGCGTGGTGCCCGAGCGACAGCCGGCCGGAACCACCACGGCCGGCCACGAGCATCCCGGCGAACCACAGCGCGGCGACGGCGAAGAAGAGGATCTGCGGCACCCGCGCCACGTTCATCGCGGCCGGCCACGCCATGGCGACCATCGCGGCGCACATCAGCGCGTGCAGGGCGTCGCACACCCGGTGCGCCACCGTACCGTGGCGCACGCACCGGTACAGGCAGAACGCGCCCGCGGCGGCGAACGCCAGGGTGAAGATCCAGCGCAACCCGAGTTCGCCGATCATGCCGCCACCTCCCGCTTCCGCCACCCGAGCACGACGTCCAACACCAGGAAACCCAGCAGGGAAACGCCCAGCACCGGCAGGAAATAGCCGAGCACGGCGGCGCCGACGAGCACCGGCGCCAGCACCCGGCCGGGCACCCGGCGCCAGGCGCCGCGCACCGGCCGTCGTCCGAACCGGGTTTCGCCGCGGGCGGGCCGCCGCTGCCACCACATCCGGTAGCCCCAGACCACCAGGCAGATCAGGCCGGCGGCGAGTGCGGTCAGCACGATCTGGTTGGCCACACCGAACAGCAGGCCCATGTGCGCGTCGATCCCCCAGCGGCTCAGCTTCGCCGCCAAGGGATAGTCGTCGAAGCGAAGTGTGTTGGTGATCTGACCGGTGGCCGGGTCGACGGCCATCGAGTCCTGCTTCTCCGGCCAGCTGCGCTGGATCTGCTGCACCACATAGCCCTTGCCGGGTTTGCCGGGCACCCGCAGTTCGACCGGGTCGGTCAGGCCGGCCCGCGCCGTGGCGTCCCGCACGGCCTGGAACCCGACGTCCGCACCGGCCGGCGACGACGTCGCCGCCGCCGAGATCGAGGGAGTCTTCCAGTCCAAAGCGGACCGCAGGTCGCTGACGCTCTCCCCGGCGTACAACGACCAGGTGAGCCCGGTCGCGGACAGGAAGAGCAGCCCGGCGGCCGCCCACAGCCCGGCCGCGCCGTGCCACGAAAGGAGACGCCGGCGGCCCGGCGGGCCCCCGGCCGGCAGCAGCACCGAGCGGGCACGCCGTTCGCGCCGCCGGCGGCCGATCCACAGGACGAGCCCGGCCAGCACGATCACCCACAGCCAGCTGGCCGCGAGTTCGCTGTAGAGCCGGCCGAAGTCCCCCAGGTGCAGGCTGCTGTGCAGGGTGCTGATCCAGCCGCGGACGGGCAGGGACTGTCCCGAACCGTAGGTTTCCAGCGCGCCGCGCACTTCGCCGGTGTGGGGGTCGACGAAGACCGTGTGGTGGTAGCCCGGGGCGAGCCCCGGCCGGTCGAAGATGACCTGCGTGGTGTCCGTGGCGGTCGGCGCGGGCCGCACCGCCGTGATCTCGCCGTCCGGCGCCTGCGCGCGTGCCAGCTCCGCCTGCCGGTCCAGCGACAGCGCGCCCGGCGCGGCCGGAACGTGCAGCTCGTGGTCGTAGATCACCTGCTCGAGCTGCGGGGTGTAGATGTAGGCGATGCCCGTGAGTGCGGCGACCACCAGGAACGGCCCGACGAACACGCCGGCGTAGAAGTGCAGCCGCAGCAGCAACGGCCGGATGGCGGCCCACCCGGCCGCCGGCGCCGGCGTGGTCGCGGCGGGAGGTGCTTCCCGTTCGGCGATGGACATCGCGCTCCCTTCGGTGGCTTGCCCCCTTCAGGTCGTCCGGAAATGCCGGAAAGTTCCCGGCACTTTCGCGCCCGCGAGAATTCCCCCGACGGAACATCCGTCCGGGGAGCGGCAGACCACTGTAGACACTCCGTCGGCGCGGCTCAGCTCGAAGCGCGGACCGTGAGCGTGACCGGGAGTATCCGCCGGCGGGGGTCGAGCGGCCGGTTGTCGAGCAGGGGTATCAGGGTCTGGACCATCGCGTGGACCTGCTCGCGCGGGTCCTGGTGCACCGACGTCAGAGGCGGGTCCATCACCGGGGCGAGCGCGACGTTGTCGTCGAAGCTGACGACCGCGACATCGTCCGGGATGCGGTGCCCCGCGGTTTCGAGGGTGCGCAGCGCGCCGACCGCCATCATGTCGCTGGCGACGAACACCGCGTCCAGATCCGGGTGGCGGGCCAGCAACGCCGACATCGCGTTCGCCCCGCCCGACAGCGTGAAGTCCGACTCCTCGACCAGGTCGGCGGGATCCAGCCCGGCGTCGAGCAGCGTCTTGCGCCACCCGGCCAGCCGATCGATCGGCGCACTCTGGTCCTGCGGCCCCGCCACCGTCGCGATCCGCCGCCGCCCCGCCGCGACCAGGTGCTCCACCGCCAGCCGGGCACCGCCCTCGTTGTCGAAATCGACCACGTGCACACCGCGCCGGATCCCCGCCGCCTGCCCGCCGAACACGACCGGGATCCGCAGCAACCGCAGCGCCTTCGGCAACGGATCCGCCCGGTGCGGCGCGAACACCAGCGCCCCGTCGACGTGCCCGCCCTCCAGGAACCGCACCGTCCGGCTCAGGTCCTCACGACTGTCACTGAAGATCAACACCATCTGACAGCCGACATCCGCCAGTTCGCGGTACCCGGCGCGCATGACCGCCGTGCGATACGGGTCGTCCAGCAACCGCGCCTCCGGTTCGGACAACACCACCGCGATCGCCCCGGTCCGCCGGGTGACCAGCGACCGGGCCGCCTGGTTCGGGGAATAGCCCAGGTCACGAGCCGCCGCCAGCACTTTCTCCCGCGCCGCCGCGCTCACGTACGCGTCGTCGTTCAACGCCCGCGACGCCGTCGACCGCGACACACCCGCGAACACCGCGACGTCTTCCAATGTCGGCCGTTCGTCATCCCCTGTTCGAGGCCCCACCCGCGCCGCCTTTTCGTCCGTCGCCATCCGGATGCGCCCGAGCTTAGCCGAAAATTGGGAGCGCTCCCAGTCGCACGATGGTGTGGAGCCCGGGCCGGGCGGCGGCTGCGCGGCACCGCCCGGCCCGGGACGTACTACTGCACCGGCGGGTAGGCGTTCTGGACCAGCTGCTCGAACTGGGCCTGGAACCACTTACCCGACAGCGGCGCGTTCGGCAGCGCACCGGTCAGGTTGCCGCCGTTGGCCTGCTCACTGCCATGGAAGGTCGGGTCACACATCGGGTCCGCGCCCTTACCCTCGTCGTTCGGGATCTGCTGGCTCGCCCCGTCCGACTCACCCGGCGGCTTGATCCACACATAGGCGTCGAAATGCGGCGCCGGACTCACCGTCGGCCGCAACCCCAACCCGGCCCCGCTCTGGTTACACCAGTTACCCCGGTGCAACCGCCGGTCGATCCGCCCCGAGTTGACGTAGGCGTCCACCGTGGACCCCGAAGCCCCGCTCGGCCGAGCCGCCCCGCCCCAGCCGTTGCGCGAAGTGTCGATCAGCATGCCGATACCACTCGGCAGACCCGCCGACACGAACGCGTTGTACATCGCCGTGCCGAACTTCGACTCATCGAAATACGGGTTCCACTGGTAGAACTTCGCCGACCGCAACGGCTGGCCACCCACGTTGAGACCCGAATCCGGCAGGTACGGCTCAGTCACCGGCGTGTAGTTGGCCGTGGAACTGATGAACCCGTCGATACTGTTCACCCCGGCCGTCGTGCCCTGCAACAACTGCTTGACCTGGTTGACGAACGGACCGAAGTTGCTGTCCCACCCCAGCCACCCCGAATGCGCGATGTCCAGATAGTTGTAGACATTCGAGATCGCGTGCAACTTGTTCAGCGCGTACTGGATACCCTGCACGTACACCCCGGTCGACTGCGCCTCCGCACACTTGGGCGTCGAAGTGTTGGTCACCAGGTTCGGCATCGAGTCCGGCTCGACAACCGTGACGATCCGCAACGGCGCGTACTTCGGATCCGCCATGATCGCCGCGATCGGATCGATGTACTCCGCCTTGTACCGAGCCAGACCGTTCTCGGTGGCCTTCAACTCACCATTCGACGCCAACGCCGCGCAGTCGCGGTTGGGCAAGTCGTAGACGACGATCTGGATCGTCACCGGCGCACCACCACTCGCCTGCGCCAACGCCGCGTCCAAATGCCCACGCAGACCACGCGAGTCCGCCGTCCCGGCGATCGCCGCGATCCGATCCAGCCACACCGCCGTCGAGGTGTTCGCCACCTTCGCCATCTGCGCGCCCAGCGCACCACCCTTGGTCGCGGCCGCCGCCGACACCAAAGCCGACCAATCCGGGTTCACATACCCCTTCGCCCCCGCATACGGGTTCTCCACGTGGCCCGGCGGATTGTCCGGCGTGGTCGGGGTGGTGGGCGTGGTGGAGGTGGTCGGGGTCGTCGAGCTGGTGGGCGTCGTCGGCAGGGTGATCGGCGTCGTCGCGGTCGTCGGCGTGGTCGTGCCGTCGCAGTGGACGCCGTTGAGCGAGAACGAGGCCGGAATGTCGTTCGTACCGGAGTACGAACCGTTGAATCCCAAGTTCGCCGAAGCGCCCGTGCCGAGGCTCACCGCCCAGCTCGGGTTCGTCACGGTGACGTGCTTACCGGACTGGCTGTAGGTGGCGCTCCAGCCTTGCTGCACCTGCTGGTTGCCACCGAAGTCCCACTCGAGCTTCCAGCCGTTCGAGATCGCGTCGCCGAGGTTCGTCACCACGAGGTTCGCGGTGAACCCGGTGTCCCACTGGTTGACCGTGTAGGCGACCTTGCAGCCGCCGGCCGCACCGGCCGGGGTGCCGCCGATCACGAGCAATCCGGCGGTGACGGTCGCGGCCGTCACGGCCGACGCCACCGCGAGTGGCGTCTTCCGTTGTGCGAACCATTGTGGACTCTTCATCGAGTGTGTGCTCCTTCGTTTCGTGAGGACGAGATCGGCTCTCAGCCGAACAGGTCCACGTAGGCGGCGAAGGCCGTGGCGATCTCCGTCCGGTCCCAGAACCCGGTGGCAGGTCCGAGGGGCCAGCGATCTGGGAGCGCTTCCAGAGACGAAGACAATCACGAGTGACTCGGCCCTGTAAAGCGTCAATTTCCGGCGCGTTGCGGGCAGCACCTACCGCGCCTACTGCCACGACCCACCGGAAGGCGTATTGACGCAGGCGAGGTCACCCGTTCAGTCGTAGCCGCTCCGCGATACGCGACCGAACTCGGCCACGATGCCGCCAAACGGGGGATCCCATCTTCCAGCAGTCCCCCGGAAGGGGGCTGACGAATGGGTGAGTAAGATATGATATCTGCTGCATTCTGCGCCGAGGGCGACTGGATTCCCTGAAAATTACAGCGTCGAATTCGACCCTTCACCACCTTCCACCCGCAAGCACCTCCGGTCGCGGCGCCATTCGAAACTTGATCTCGACAGGACCCTTTGCCGGGAGGTTTCCTTGTGGTTTCATCGAGACGGCTGATCTGAGAGCGCTCCCAGTTCAGGCACCCCAACGAAGTGGAGGCGGCACGATGAAGCTCAGGCACGCCCTTTCCGCGATGGTGCTGGCCACGGCCGCCCTCGCGGCGCCCGTCGCCGGCGCACCGGCCGCGCACGCGGACACCCTGATCTGCGACCAGTACGGGACGACCACGATCGGCGGCAAGTACGTCGTCATGAACAATCGCTGGGGCAGCAACGCGCAGCAGTGCATCAACGTCACCGGCAACGGGTTCCGGATCCAGACCCAGCAGGGCTCCACCAGCGGCGGAGCGCCGTTGTCGTACCCGGCGATCTACGTCGGCTGCCACTACGGCAACTGCTCCCCCGGCACGAACCTGCCCCGGCAGCTCGGCCAGATCGGCAGCGCGCCGTCCTCGATCTCCTACACCTACGTCGGCGGCTCGGTCTTC
The DNA here is from genome assembly GCF_040682715.1 of Amycolatopsis sp. NPDC051128. Classification (NCBI taxonomy): domain Bacteria; kingdom Bacillati; phylum Actinomycetota; class Actinomycetes; order Pseudonocardiales; family Pseudonocardiaceae; genus Amycolatopsis; species Amycolatopsis sp. NPDC051128. The sequence continues at coordinate 17,932 of NZ_JBFBBN010000002.1, forward strand.
GACGCCTCCTACGACATCTGGATGGACCCCACCGCCAAGACCACCGGCGTCAACCAGATGGAACTGATGATCTGGCTCAACCGCACCGGCAACGTGCAGCCCGTCGGCAGCCGGGTCGGCACCACGAACATCGCCGGGCGCGGCTGGGAGGTGTGGCAGGGCAACAACGGCGGCAACGACGTGGTCTCCTACGTGGCCCAGTCCTCGACGGCGAGCATGTCGTTCAACGTCATGGACTTCGTGCGCGACGTCGACGCCCGCACCCGGGTCGACAACTCCTGGTACCTGACCAGCATCCAGGCCGGGTTCGAACCCTGGAGCGGCGGCGTCGGCCTGGCCGTCAACTCCTTCTCCGCCGATGTCGTCCCGGGCAGCGGTGGCCCCGGCCCGGGACCCGGGCCCTCGGGGAGCTGCTCGGCCATCTACCACGTCGACAACGCGTGGCAGGGCGGCTTCACCGCGAGCGTCAACCTGAAGAACACGGGCAGCAGCCCGCTCGACAACTGGACGCTGAACTGGACCGCACCCGCCGGCACCCAGATCACCAGCGGCTGGAACGCCACCGTCACCCAGTCCGGACAGCAGGTCACCGCCAAGGCACCCGCTTGGGCCCCCGCCCTCGCCCCCGGCGCGTCGACGTCCATCGGCTTCCAAGCCACCGGCAACTCCGCGGGCGCACCCAGCGGATTCACCGTCGGGCAGTCCGCCTGCACCGGCTGACCCCACGAAGGACAAACCCGTGAAGGCCACTTCGAGGAACACGACGGCTCTCGAAGTGGCCTTCACGGCCCTACGCGATCATCGCCGGGCTCAGGTGGCCCGCGAGCCGATGAACCGGAGTAGATGAAGCCGTACCGGTCGTCGTCGAAATCCCCCTTCATCGGCCCGAATCAGCCGAACGACATTGTCGAATGGAAAATGCACAAGAACTTTCCCGAAGTGACGCCCTCGGCCGGTCGCGGCCAGGTGACGATCACCGACGTGGCGAACGCGGCCGGTGTCTCACCGAGCACGGTGTCCTACGTGATCACGGGCAAGCGGTCGATCTCGGTGGCGACACGGCGCCGGGTCGAAGAAAGCATCCGCGCGCTCGGCTACCGGCGCAACGGCGACGCGCTCGCCACCCGGCCGACCCGGATCGGCGTGCTCGCGATGGCCATGCCCCCGTTCGGCGGGCGGCCCGTGAGCACGGAGACGGAGTTCTTCACCGCGGCCTCCGAAGCCGCCGGCCGCCACCGCTTCCACCTGCTGCTGGTCACCCACGACGAAGGCTCCCCCGTGACGTCGACCGCACTGGCCGACGCGGTGATCGTGCTGGCCGTGGGGGACGACGACCCGCGCGTGCCCATCCTGCTCGCTTCCGGCCGGCCGGCGGTCCTGATCGGCGCGCCCGGCAAGCACCGCGGGCTGCCCTGCGTGGAACTGGACTTCGCCCCGGCCGGCGAGGACTGCGCCGCCCACCTGGCCGATCTCGGCCACCGCTCGATCGTCCACCTGGGACTGCCTGCCGCGCCCGGCGTCCGGCCGTTGCACGACCTGACCGGATTTCTCCGGAGTTCACTGGCCATCGCGTCCCACCGCCAGGTCCGGGCGGCCTTCCACCCGTGCACCCCGTCGGCCGACAGTGTCGCCCGCTGCTTGGACGAACTGCTCGTCCCCGGCGGACCGACCGGACTGGTCGTCCACGACGAGGCGCTCCTCCCCCTTATACTGGCCACAGTGGAGCGGCGGGGCCTGCGAGTTCCCGACGACCTCTCGATTGTCGGGGTGTGCTCGGAAACCGTGGCCAGGAACCATTCCGCCCGGCTCACCGCGGTGGTGGTCCCGGCGCGGGAGCTGGGCACCCTGGCCGTCGAGCGGGCGGTGCAGCAGCTGGACGGCGAACCGGTCGCCGAGCTGGAGCTGATCGTCCCCTGGTTCGTCGTCGGCGACAGCACCCAGGGCCGAAAGCCGTGAATGTCGCATTGAGAGACTTAGAGTCCCCCAATGCGACATTCACGGACTTGCGTCAGCGGACTTGCGTCAGCGGCCGCTCGTCGCCGTCGTGGCCCAGGCCGCGAGTTCGCTCCGAGCGGCGGCCAGCTGAGCAGCCGTCGGCGCCACCGCCGGTTCGGCGATCAGCGCGTAGTGCGGACCTGGGGTGGCGGCCAGCAGCAGGCGGTCACCGGAACGGGAAACCGCGGCCGGGCCGAGGTCGGTCACCACCGTCGGCGTCATTCCGGCCGGCACGTGCAGTTCGGTCGGCGCGCCCGCGTCGGTTCCCTGCCATACCAGCACTCCGTAGCGTCCGGCGCCGGCCAGCGCGGCGGTGGCCGGCATCGTGGCGGGCACCTGGTTCCAGGTGAGGGTCTGGCTCCCGTCGCGTGAGCGGTCTTCGTAGGTGAACGCGAGCGTGTGGCCGGCGACCGCGGCCGGATAGATCCGGTCGAGCAGCCGCGCGTCCTGACGCAGCTGGGAAGTGCCGTCGTCCGCGGTGCGCACGGCGGAGAAGTCTTCGCCGTTCCACGCGTCCCCGTCGGTCAGCACCTTGCTCGGGTTGTCGTTCATCAGCTCGTGGTGACGGCCGCTGTAGACGTCCCACTGCCACTGCGTCCCGGACAGCACCGGGCCCGACTCCGCCGGACGGCGCCACCAGGACGCGCCGGGGACCCTCGAGTCCAGCGCCTGGTACATCGCCTTGTCGACCGTCGGGGTCTTGTCCGAGGTGTACCCGGTCATCGGGTGCCCGAACTCGGTGACGATCGCCGCCGTGCCCAGCGCCGCGGCCCGGTCGCGCATCGCGCCGAAGCTCGCGCTGTACTGCCCGTCGCCCGCCTTGCCCGGCATGAACACGCCGGACTGGGCGAGCTGGTCGTAGAAGTGGGTGTTGAACACGAACCGCGGCCCCATGACCCCGGTGTCCTGGAACCCGCCGGGGTGGAGCTGGAAGGAGATGTTGGCGTTCCAGAACATGTTCGGCTCGACGAACGCGGGCTTGTCCTGCCAGCCGGCGGCGTCCATCGCTTCGCGGAACCGCTTGAAGAACGGCCAGAGAACGTTCTGTTCCCACGCCTTGCTGTCCTGCCCCTGGTCGTACCGCCCGGCGAACGGCTCGTTGTACGGGTCCATGCCGGCGATGCCGGCGAACTGGGCGGGGGTCAGGTTCTCCCGCAGGTAGGACATCGTCCGGACGGCCTGGCCGACGAACTCGTCCTGGACGCCGTGCGCGTTGTGCCAGAAGTCCCTCGTGGCGTTCTGCACCACGGAGTTCTGGGTGATGTTCTGTCCCCAGTGGACACAGATACCGCAGCTTTCGGCCGGGTAGCCGCCGGCGGCCACCACCCACTTCGGGGCGCCGTCGCCGCTGTACCAGCTGCCGGGATTGAAGAGGTACCGCGAGTACAGGTCCTGGTGGTAGTCGGGCAGTACCGCGAAGCCCTCGTCCAGGAACGCCTTGACCTGCTCGGTCAGCGCGGCCAGGTACCGGGTGTCCACCTGCCCGCGCACCGGCTGCGCCCCCGCCCACGACACCGGGATCCGCACGGCGTTCGCGCCGGTGAGGGCCCGCATCGACCGGGCGGACCGGCGCGCGTCCGCGGCGCCGGCGAAGGGGAGGAATCCGTTCTCGGCCAGCTTCACCTCACCCGACACGTTGAAGCCGCGCAGGACGACTTCCCGGCCGTACCCGTCCACGAACGTCGTCCCGCGCACGGTCAGCTGCTTTGGCCGGAGGTCCTCGGCCACGGCGGCGGACACGACACCGGAGAACATCGCCACGGCGGTGAGCACAGCCACGAGCACGCGCATGATGACTCCAAACGTGAAAGAGTTTCAGGTAAAGTAGCGACCCTCTTCCCGCTCGTCAAGGCCAGGCTCGGCCCCACCCGTCCGATCGACCGCGGTTCACCGTCTCGTGGTTAACCCTCCGCCAACCGGGAAAGTCTCTGCGACGCTCGCCGCTCGACGGCGGACGCCACCCCGGACGTCGGAGGGAAACACCGTGTTCCGTCACACGAAGCTGCTCCAGTTCGAAGCCAAGCCCGAGAAGCCCGACCCCGTCTACGCCCACAAGCTCCAAGAGCTCATCGGCGGCGCCTACGGCGAAATGACCGTCACCATGCAGTACCTCTTCCAGGGCTGGAACTGCCGCATCGAAGGCAAGTACAAAGACCTGATCATGGACACCGCGACCGAAGAAATCGGCCACGTCGAAATGCTCGCCACCATGGTCGCCCGCCTGCTCGAAGGCGCCCCGGCCACGATGACCGCCGAAGCCGTCAAGGACCCGGTCATGGCCGCGGTGCTCGGCGGGATGGACCCCCAGCAGGCCATCGTCGCCGGTGGCGGGGCGCTGCCCGCCGACTCCAACGGCACGCCGTGGAACGGCAAGTACATCGTCGCCTCCGGCAACCTCCTCGCCGACTTCCGCGCCAACGCCGCCGCCGAAGCCCAGGGCCGCCTCCAGACCGCGCGGCTGTACAACATGACCGACGACCCCGGCGTCAAGGCGATGCTCAAGTTCAACCTCGCCCGCGACACCGTCCACCAGAAGCAGTGGCTCGCCGCGATCGAAGAACTCAAGGCCGACGGCCTCGAAGACGTCATCGCCCCCAACGCCCTGCTCGACGAAGAGGACCAGACCCACAACCACACCATCTGGCGCCTCTCCGACGGCCCCGACGGCGCCAAGGGCAGCAGCTGGACCACCGACGCCGGCATCGAATACCTGATGGACCCCGAACCCCTCGGCGGCCCCGGCACCGCCCCGAAGCCCGACCCGGCGCTCTATGGCACCTACGCACCTTTGCAGGACGCCAAAGGCACCGCGAAGGGCAAGGCCAAGAAAGTGAAGAACAAGCTGACCTGACCGGGAACCCGGTGCGGGGCCGCCGCGGATCGGCGGCCCCGCACGGGCGGCTCCGTCTTCGTCCTCGGCGTCTTCGCGAGCGGGGTCGGCAAGCGATCAGAGGATCGGCGCCCCGCCCGTCACCGCGACGCGCGCCCCGGAAACGTAGCTGCCGTCGTCGGAGGCGAGCAGGACGTACACCGGGGCGAGTTCGGCCGGCTGCCCGGCGCGGCCCAGCGGCACCTGTTCGCCGAAGGACTTCACCTGCTCTTCGGGCATGGTGGCGGGGATCAGCGGCGTCCAGATGGGTCCCGGTGCGACGCTGTTGGCACGGATGCCCTTGGGGCCCAGCATCTGCGCCAGCGCCGCGGTCATGTTGGCGATGCCCGCCTTCGTCACGTCGTAGGGCAGCAGCTGCGGGGTCGGGCTGTCGGAGTTCACCGACGAGCTGCCGATGATCGACGCGCCCGGCTTCATGTGCGGCACGGCCGCCTTGGCGAGGTGGAAGAACGCGCTGAGGTTGATGGCCATCGTGCGGTCCCACTCCTCGTCCGGGATCTCCTCCAGCGTTTCGTGGCTCATCTGGAAGGCGGCGTTGTTCACCAGGACGTCGATCCGGCCGAACTCCTCCACTGTGCGGGCCACCAGGGCCCGGCAGTGCGCCGGATCGGCGACGTCACCGGGCACGACGACGGCCTTGCGCCCGGCCTCCTCCACCCAGCGCCGCGTCTCCTCGGCGTCCTCGTGCTCGTCGAGGTAGGAGATGAGCACGTCGGCGCCCTCCCGCGCGTACGCGATCGCCACCGCGCGGCCGATCCCGCTGTCCGCTCCGGTGATGAGCGCCGCCTTGCCGGTCAGCTTGCCGGACCCGCGGTAGCTGTGTTCGCCGTGGTCGGGCCGCGGGGTCATCGCGGCGGTCGTCCCGGGCGGGGTCTGCTGCTGGGCGGGCTGGGGCACGGCCTACTCCTCTGCGACGGGGTCGATCACCTGACTTCCTGGTACCCGTGCCCGGCCGGTTCACACACGGTGTCGTCCTATCGACGACCTCCTTCTTGTCATCGTTTAGATGACGTGCTAGAACAGAAGTGCGTGTTGACACGACCCGTCGTCGAACCAGAAGGAGGACACCGATGTTGATGCGCACCGACCCATTCCGTGAGCTGGACCGCCTCACGCAGCAGGTCTTCGGCACCGCCGGCACCTGGTCCAAGCCGGCCGCCATGCCCATGGACGCCTACCGCGCCGGCGACGAGTTCGTCGTCTGCTTCGACCTGCCCGGCGTCACCCCGGACGCCATCGACCTCGACATCGAGCGGAACGTCCTGACGGTCAAGGCCGAACGACGGCCGCTCCCCGGCGGTGACGACGTCGAGATGCAGGTCTCGGAACGGCCCCTCGGCGTCTTCTCTCGCCAGCTGTTCCTCGGCGAGAACCTCGGCACCGACCACATCGCGGCCGACTACGAGGCCGGCGTGCTGACCCTGCGCATCCCGGTCGCCGAAAAGGCGAAGCCACGCCGGATCGAGATCGGTGGCGCCCAGTCCGACCGGAAGGAGATCAAGTCCTGACGGAACCCGTGAACGATCCGGCCCGCGCCGCGGCGGAGGAGATCTTCGCCGCGGCCGCCGCGCTCGGCACCACCCGCCAGGAGGCGGTCCTGGTGACCCGCGCGGTGCACGCGGTCAAGAACGGCCGCCCGACCGACGTCGCGCTCACCGACACCGCGCAACACCGCCGGCGCCGGCTCGCCCACGTCGCCGGCTGCGCGCTGTGGGATCCGCACCTCGACGCGGACGCCGTGCTCGCCGCCGTCACCGCTGCCGCCCGGACGGCGCCGCGCGAGAAGCGCTCGACGGCGGCCTGACCGCCTGCTGTCCTATCAGGACACGACGGCGCGGCGCGGGGCCGGGCCGCCGCGTTCCCGCCCCGCCGTCCGCGCTACTACGGACCGTTGGTCAGCGAAAGGTTGAACGTGTAGCGGGACGCCCGGTAGACGTGCCAGCCGTACTCGACCACCCGGCCCGCGTCGTCGTACGTCGTGCGCTGCATGGTGAGCAGGGCCGCGCCCGGCTCCTCGTGGAGCAGTTCCGCGTCCGCCTCGGTCGCCGGCCGGGCGCCGATGTTCTGCTCGGCGGCGTGCAGGCGCACCCCCGCCGAGCGCAGCAGCTGGTAGAGACCCTTCTCGCGCAGCTCGTCGTCGGTGGGATCGATGACGCCGTCGGGCAGGTAGTTGTTCATCAGGGCCAGTGGCTCACCGTCGGTCGAGCGGATCCGCTCCAGCCGCCGCACGTGGGTCAGGCCGGGCGCCTCGAGGAGCTCGGCCACCTTGGCGCCGGCCGGCTCGACCCGGTTGGCCAGCACCACCGACTCCGGCTTGCCGCCGAGCCCGGCGAGGTCGTCGAACAGGCTGCTCAGCCGCAGCGGCCGCGCGACCTTGGTGCGGACGACCTGGGTGCCGATCCCGCGCCGTCGCACGAGCAGCCCCTGGTTGACCAGCGTCTGGATCGCTTGGCGGACGGTCGGCCGGGACAGGCGCAGGTTCGCGGCGAGGTCCACCTCGTTGCCCAGCCGGCTGCCCGCGGGCAGCCGGCCGTCCTCGATCGCGGCGTGCAGCTGCCGGGAAACCTGGAAGTACAGCGGCTCGGGGCTGCCCGGGTCCAGCTCGATCTCCCGGCCGGGGTCCCAGGCCGGGATCACGTCGGTGCGGTCGGGGGACCGCCGGCTCACGCTCATCACCGGAAGCCTACCGCCACCCGGCCCCCGGTAGGGATGACTTCATGTCCATATGTCTTGACAAAGTCCGCGCGGCGATGGCATCGTCGGATCCAGACCGACGCGGGAGGGGAACAGTGACCGACAAGGTGCGGCGCATCGTCGCCAAACGGGTGCGCGACCCGGAAGCGATCGCCGAGGCGGCCGCGAAGCGAGTGCGGGCCAAGTCGCCGTTCAACGACAAGGGCCGCACGATGATCATCGCCGCGGACCACCCCGCGCGCGGCGCCAACGCGGTGGGCGGGAATCCCTCGGCGATGGCCGACCGGGGCGAGCTGCTGGATCGGCTGTGCCTCGCGCTGGAGCGGCCGGGCGTCACCGGCGTGCTGGCGACCGCGGACATCGTCGACGACCTGCTGCTGCTCGGCGTGCTCGACGGCAAGACGGTGATCGGGTCGATGAACCGGACCGGGCTGGCCGGATCGAGCTTCGAGATCGACGACCGGTTCGCCGGCTACGACGCCGAAACCATCGACCGGATGCGGTTCGACGGCGGCAAGATGCTGACCCGGATCTGCCTCGACGACCCGGCCACGCCGAGCGTCCTGGAGAACACCGCGCGGGCGATCAACGAACTGGCCGGCCGGAAGCTGATCGCGATGGTGGAGCCGTTCCTGTCCACCTGGGCCGGCGGGCGCCTCAAGAACGACCTCTCCCCCGACGCCGTGATCCGCTCGATCACGATCGCCTCCGGGCTCGGCCGCTCGTCGGCCTACACCTGGCTCAAGCTGCCGGTGGTGGACGACATGGACCGCGTGCTCGCGTCCTCGACGTTGCCCGCCGTCCTGCTCGGCGGCGAGGTCACCGACCCGGACGCGGCCTTCGCCGCCTGGCAGCGCGCGCTCAGCCGGCCGACCGTGCAAGGCCTGGTGGTCGGGCGTTCACTGCTCTACCCCCGCGACGGGGACGTCGCCAAGGCCGTCGACACCGCGGTGGGGCTGCTGTGAACCTCCGTCGCGCGGCGCCACTACCTGGAGGAGCACCGTGAACATCATCGAACACTGGATCAACGGCAGCGCCACCCCGGCGGGCTCGACCCGCACGGCGCCGGTCTACGACCCGGCCACCGGGCGGCGGCAGGCCGAGGTCCTGCTCGCCGAGCCGTCGGACGTCGACACCGCCGTCGCGGCCGCGAGCAAGGCCTTCGAGTCGTGGGGCGACTCCTCGCTGTCCCAGCGGACGAAGGTGCTGTTCGCCTTCCGCGAGCTGCTGGTGAAGCACGAGGACGAGCTGGCCAGGATCATCTCCGGCGAACACGGCAAGGTGGTGGACGACGCCCGCGGCGAGATCGTGCGCGGCCGCGAGGTCGTCGAGTACGCGTGCGGCATCGCCGACGCGCTCAAGGGCAGCTTCTCCGACCAGGTCTCCCGCGACGTCGACGTGCACGACTTCCGGCAGCCGCTCGGGGTCGTCGCCGGGATCACGCCGTTCAACTTCCCGATCATGGTGCCGCTCTGGATGCACCCGATCGCGATCGCCACCGGCAACACGTTCGTCCTCAAGCCCAGCGAGCGCGACCCGTCCGCCTCGGCGCTGGTCGCCGAGCTGTACGCCGAAGCCGGGCTGCCCGATGGCGTGTTCAACGTCGTCAACGGCGACAAGGTCGCGGTCGACGCGATCCTCGCCCACCCGGACATCGCGGCGGTGTCGTTCGTCGGCTCCACCCCGATCGCCCGGTACGTGCACGAGCGCGGCACGGCGGCCGGCAAGCGCGTCCAGGCGCTGGGCGGGGCGAAGAACCACGCGGTCGTCCTGCCCGACGCCGACCTGGAGTACGCCGCCGACCACCTCACCGCGGCCGCGTTCGGCTCGGCGGGCCAGCGGTGCATGGCGATCTCGGTCGGTGTGGCCGTCGGTGCGGCCGGCGACAAGCTCGTCGAGATCCTGGAGCGCAAGGCCCGAGAGATCAAGGTCGGGCCCGGCAAGGACCCGGCCAGCGACATGGGCCCGGTGGTCACCGAAGCCGCCCGCCGGCGCGTGGTCGACGCCGTCGCCGGCGGCGCGGAGCAGGGCGCGTCGGTGGTCGTCGACGGCCGCGGCCTGACGGTCGAAGGCCACGAGGAGGGCTTCTTCGTCGGACCGTCCCTGCTCGACAGGGTCACCCCGGACATGGACGCCTACCGTGAGGAGATCTTCGGCCCGGTGCTGGCGATCGTCCGCGCCGAGACGGTCGACGAAGCGATCGGCGTCATCAACGCGAACCCGTACGGCAACGGCACGGCGATCTTCACCGGCAGCGGCGAAGCCGCCCGCAAGTTCCAGCGCGAGGTCAAGGTCGGCATGATCGGCGTCAACGTGCCGATCCCGGTCCCGATGTCGTACTACTCCTTCGGCGGCTGGAAGGACTCCCTCATCGGCGACAGCCCCATCCACGGCCCCGCGGGCGTCCGCTTCTACACCCGCGCCAAGGTGGTCACCACCCGCTGGCCCCACCCGAGCGCCCCGACGGCGGGCTTCACCTTCCCGACCTCCAGCTGAACCCGGGTCCGCGGAGCGTCCACTTCGGACGCTCCGCCACCTGGGCGACGACGCCGTCGCCCAGGTGACCCGTTCGCCTCGACGAGCTCGCCTAACCGGGCTGTGCGGCCATCCCGTGCCACAGCAGGTCGGCCAACCCCGCCGCGTCACGCTGCCACTCGCCGTTCGGGTCGAGGAGCAGCAAGCCGGCCAGCCCGCGCAGCACCTGCACCGGAGCCAGGCCCGGCCGCACCGTCCCCGCCGCCGCGTTGGCCGCCAGCAACAACGACACCGCGCGGACCATGTCTTCGTACGCGTTCGCCGGGAGCTCGCCGCGGGACGCCGTCGCCGTGCGCAGGGCGTCGGCCAGCCCCTTCTTCGTCATCATGTAGTGCGCCAGGTGGTCGGTCACCCACACCCGGAACGCCTCGTCCGGCGCGTGCTTGTCCAGCAGCACCGGCACGATGTCCACGATGTGCCGCACCTCGCGCCGGTAGACCGCCAGGATCAGCGCCTCCGGGGTCGGGAAGTGCCGGTACACCGTCCCGACGCCGACTTCGGCCTGCTTCGCGATCGCGTTGAACGACACCTCGCCCGTCCTGGCCAGCGACGCCGCCGCGGCGACCAGGATGCGTTCGTGGTTGCGCCGGGTGTCCGCGCGCCGGGGGCTGACCGATCCCGTCGTCATCGTCCCTCCCGGTGTCGTGTGGACTCGCCGAATCTAACCCAGAGCTGGAGTCGCTCCAGCGTGTGTACTTCGTTGCGGAGCGGATTGTAATCCGCTAGCCTCGCGACGAGTGAAGCGGATGACTATCCGCTCCCCCCTGACCGACCCACCACACCGACGTCGGGCCGCCCGGCGATCCTCGGGAAAGAGACCAGTGGAATTCTCACTCGAAGTCAATGGCAGAACCGAACACCTGGACGTCGATCCCGGCGTGACGCTCCTCGACGCGCTGCGGGAGCGCCTCGCCGTCACCGGCCCGAAGAAGGGCTGCGACCGCGGGCAGTGCGGCGCCTGCACCGTGCACGTCGGCGGCCGGCCCGTGCTGTCGTGCCTCACGCTGGCCGCCACCGTCAAGCAGCCGGTGACCACCGTCGAAGGACTGTCCACAGAGGACGGGCTGCACCCGGTTCAGCAGGCCTTCGTGGACCAGGACGCCCTCCAGTGCGGGTTCTGCACCGCCGGGCAGATCATGTCGGCGGTCGCCGCCGTCGACCAGGACGTCGAAGACGTTCGGGAGTTCATGTCCGGCAACCTCTGCCGGTGCGCCGCCTACCCGAACATCGTGAAGGCCGTCGAGCAGGCGAGGCGGGCCGATGCGACCCTTTGAGCTGACCGCCCCCGCCACCGTCGAAGCGGCCCTCGCGACGCCCGGCACGTTCCTCGCCGGCGGGACGACGCTGGTCGACCTCATGAAGCTCGAGGTCCTCACGCCGGACCACGTCCTCGACATCAACGCCGTGCCGTTGCGCGGCATCGACACCACCGACGGGCTGCGGTTCGGCGCGCTGGAGCGGATGGGCGACATCGCCGCGCACCCCGGCGTGTACCCGGCGATCTCGCGCGCCCTGCTGCTGAGCGCCTCCCAGCAGCTCCGGAACATGGCCAGCATCGGCGGGAACCTGCTGCAGCGCACGCGCTGCTCGTACTTCCGCGACGTCGCCACGCCGTGCAACAAGCGCGAGCCCGGCAGCGGATGCTCCGCGATCGGGGGCGCCAACCGGATGCACGCGATCCTCGGCACCAGTGACTCCTGCGTGGCCACGCACGCCAGTGACGTCGCCGTCGCCCTGGTCGCGCTCGACGCGCGCCTGCGGCTGGTCGACGCCGAAGGCACCCGCGAAGTCGCCCTTCGCGACTTCTACCAGCTGCCCGGCGACACCCCGGCGATGGAAAACGACCTGCGGCCCGGCGAACTGATCACCGAGGTGCTCGTCCCCCGGCTGGACTGGGCGGCGAACTCCACCTACGTCAAGGTGCGCGACCGGCAGTCCTACGAGTTCGCGCTGTGCTCCGCCGCCGTCGCGCTGGATGTGCGCGACGGAAAGATCGCCGACGCCCGGGTCGCGGCCGGCGGCGTCGGGACGGTGCCGTGGCACCTGCCCGCCGTCGAGGACGCGCTGCGCGGCGCCCCGGCGACCCAGGCCGCCTTCGAAGAAGCCGCGGCCGTCGCGGCGGATGGCGCCGAGCCCTTGTCCGGCAACGGCTTCAAGGTGCCACTGCTCAAGCGGACCATCGTCCGCGCCCTGCTCGAACTGACCGAGGAGAGCTCCCGATGATCACCCGGCTGGATGCGCCGCTGAAGGTCACCGGCCAGGCGAAGTACGGCGCCGACCACAACTTCCCCGGCATGGCCTACGGCTACGTCGTGCTCAGCACGATCGCCCACGGCGAGGTCGAAGCCATGGACTTCTCCGCGGCGCGGGAAGCGCCCGGCGTGCTCGGCGTGTACTCGCCGTTCGACCCGCTGACCCTGCGCACGCCGACCACGATGTTCGGCGAGGCGTGGGTTCCGTTGCAGGACAAGGAAGTCACTTACTACGGCCAGCCGATCGGCTTCGTGGTCGCGGAGACCTTCGAACAGGCCCGCGACGCGGCGGCGCTCGTGGCGGTCGCCTACCGCCCGCTCCCGGCCAAGACGTCGCTGACCGAGGGCCTGGCGGACGCCGAAGACGCGCCGCCGGCCCGCGACGGCGCTCCGCCGTCGCTGGAGGTCCTCGAAGACGGCGTCGAAACCTTCGAAGAGGCGCTGGCCGCGAGCCCGGTGGTCGTCGAAGCGACCTACTCCACCGCGACCCAGAACCACGCCGCGATGGAACCGCATTCCGCGGTCGCGGTGTGGGACGACGGCGAACTGACCGTCTACAGCGGGAACCAGGCATCGAACCTGCAGGCGGAGTACCTGGCCACAGCCCTGGACCTGCCGGCGGAAGCCGTCCACGCGGTGAACCCGTTCGTCGGCGGCGCGTTCGGCGGCAAGGCGATGGTCTCGACGCCGTTGTTCCTGGCCGCGGCGGCGGCCCGCTCCCTCGGCCGGCCGGTGAAGGCCGCGCTCGCCCGCGAACAGGTCTTCACCGCGACCGCCGGCCGGGCCGCGACGGTCCAGAAGATGACACTCGGCGCGGAGCGGGACGGCACGCTCGTCGCGCTGCGCCACGACTCGTGGTGCAGCACCGACGCCGCCCGCTCGTTCGTCGAGCCGACGTCGCACGGCACTTCGCGCGAGTGGTACGCCACGCGGAACCTGGCGATCAGCCAGAAGATCGTGCCGCTGCACATCCCGCCGACCACGTTCATGCGGGCCCCCGGCGAGGCACCCGGCTCCTTCGCGCTGGAAAGCGCGATGGACGAGCTCGCCGTCGCGCTCGGCATGGACCCGGTCGAGCTGCGGATCAAGAACAACTCCATCGCCCCGCCGGGCAAGGACCTGCAGTGGGCGAGCAAGCACCTCGACGAATGTTTCCGCGTCGGCGCGCAGCGGTTCGGCTGGGCGCACCGCCCGCCGGGTACGCGCACCGACGGCGACTGGCTGGTCGGCACGGGCGTGGCCACCGCGATGTTCCCCGCCCTGCGATTCCCGGCGACGGTCGGCATCACGCTGAACGCGGACGACACCGCCGTCGTCGCGACCAGCGGCGCGGACCCGGGCACCGGCCTGCTGACCGTGCTCTCCCTGGTCGGCGCGGAGTCGCTGGACATCCCGGCCGACCGGATCACGCCGAAGCTCGGCGACTCGGCCCTCCCGCCGGGCGGGCTGTCCGGCGGCTCGACGGCGACGGCGAGCGCGGGCACGGCGATCATGCTCGCCGCGACCAAGGCGATCGACGAGCTGGTGGCGCTCGCGTCGGACGCCGGCGCGCCGTTCGAAGGCCGCGAAGTCACCTACGCCGACGGCCGTCTCTTCGCCGACGGCGAGAACATGACGTTCGGCGAGCTGCTGCGCGCGCTGGGCCGCGAGACGGTCGAGGTCACCGGGTCGTCGGCGCCCGGCGAGGAGCTGACCAAGCACTCGTTCAGCTCGTGGGGTGCCCAGTTCGTCGAGGTCCGCGTGCACAAGTGGACGCGCGAGGCCCGGGTGTCGCGGATGCTCGGCGTGTTCGACGCCGGCCGGATCATCAACGACAAGGCCGCCCGCAGCCAGCTCACGGGCGGCATGATCTGGGGCGTGTCCGCCGCACTGCACGAAGGGCTGGAGATCGAAGCGAACGGCCGGCTCGCCAACGGCGACCTCGCGAGCTACCTGATCCCGGTCAACGCGGACATCCCGGACATCGACGTCCACTTCGTCGAGTACCCGGACACCCTGCACAACGCCGTCGGCGCGCGGGGCATCGGCGAGATCGGCACGGTCGGCGTGGCGGCGGCGGTGGCCAACGCCGTGTACAACGCCACCGGGATCCGGGTGCGGCACATCCCGATCACCATCGAGGACCTCCTCGAAGACTGACCGCGGGGCGGGGCGCCGGTCAGCGCCCCGCCCCCGGCTCCAGCAGAAATTCACGGCGTCTTCGCCCGGTCGGCAACTCCGGGCCCGGCGCCGTTATCCATCCGCGACAACGAGGGGACGGTTCGCCCGTGACGGCGGCCGTCCACGGTCTTAGGCTGACGGGCGCTCCCCCGATCTTCCACGAAGGGACCCCCTCGCATGACCGCCCCCGTCGTCCCCACCACCTCCGGCGCGGTCCGCGGTCAGGTCACCCCCGCCGGCGTCGCGCTGTTCCGCGGCATCCCGTACGCCGCCGCCCCCGAAGGCGAGCTCCGCTTCGCCGAGCCCGTCCCGGCGCAGGCGTGGGACGGGGTGCGCGACACGAGCAGACCGGGGCCGACCGCGCCGCAACGCCGTCACGACGTGCCCGGGCTCGACCTGTCCCCGATCACCGGCACCGGCTGGCGGCCGGGGCCGGAGTACCTGACGGTGGACGTCTGGACCCCGCAGCCGGGCGTCGGCGCACTGCCGGTGCTGGTATTCGTGCACGGTGGGGCGTTCATCGGCGGCACCGGGTCCGCCGCGGTCTACGACGGCACGTCCTTCGCCCGGTCGGGCGCGGTGCTGGTGACCGTGCAGTACCGGCTCGGCATCGACGGCTTCCTGCCGCTGGACGGCGGCACCACCAACGTCGGGCTGCGCGACCAGCTCGCCGCGCTGCGCTGGGTCCAGGACAACATCGCCGGCTTCGGTGGCGACCCCACCCGGGTCACCCTGTTCGGCGCGGCTTCGGGCGCGGTCAGCGTCGCCTGCCTGCTCGGTTCGCCGCTCTCGGCGGGGCTCTTCCACCGCGCCATCGTCCAAAGCGGACACCCGGACATGGTGCGCGACGGCGTCCAGGCGCGGCGGCTGGCCAAGGTGGTCGCCGACGAGCTGAAGACGGAAGCCACCGCCGAGGCGTTCCGGAAGGTGTCGACCGAGCAGCTGCTCGACGCGCAGGAAGCCGTCCTTCGCCCGGGTGGCGCACCCGACCTGCGCGACGCGCTGGGCTACGACCGCGGGTACGGGCTGAGCCCGTTCCTCCCGGTCGTCGGCGACGACGTCCTGCCGCAGCATCCCACCAAGGCGATCCGGGCGGGCGCCGGCGGCGACGTCGACCTGATCGCCGGCAGCTGCAGCGAAGAGATGCGGCTCTACCTGGTGCCCACCGGCGCGCTCGAAGCGGTCACCGACGACCAGGCCGTGGCGTCGCTGGCGGTGTCGCACCCGGACCCGGCCGGCGTCCTGCACGCCTACGGCCTCGGCACCGGCCGCACCGCCGGCGAAGTCCTCGTCGAAGCCCTGACCGACCTGGTCTTCCGCGACGGGGTGCGTGACCTCGCCGAGCACCACACCGGCCGGACGTTCCGGTACGAGTTCGAGTGGGGCTCGCCCCTGCTCGAGGGCAGGCTGGGCGCGTGCCACGGGCTCGAGCTGCCCTTCGTGTTCGACGCGCCGGCCGCGCTGTCCGGGCCGCGCGGCCTGCTCGGCGAACGCCCGCCGCGGGAGCTGGCCCGCGACCTGAACGGCGCCTGGCACCGCTTCGCCACCACCGGGTCGCCCGGCTGGGCGGAGTACGCGGGTGATGACACGGTGTTCCACGCGTACTGATCCCTTGCTCCACCGGGCTGGACTCCGGTCCCGGACGGTTGACTATCCCCCCGCCGCGCTGCCAGGCTCAGGCCCGCCCGGACGGCCGGATGAATGGGGAGACCGATGCCCGAGGCGGGCTCTGCCGCACCGCCACGCGCCTTCGTCCGCACGCTGCTGCGCAGCGGCACCCCCGCGGAACCCACCGTGCCCGCCGAACTCACCGGCGACGGCGGCGACCTCACCGCCGTCGGCGACGCGACGCTCGCCCGCGCCTCGCGCTACTGGGTCCTCGTGCCGCTGGCCTACCGCGTCGCGGCCTTCGTCAAGGTGTTCATCGGGTTCACCGCGGCGAACGGCAGCCTCGGGCTCGGGCCGGTGCTGGGCGCCACCGTGTTCGCCGTCGCGGCCACCGTCGCCGCCGCGCTCTGGGTGCTGCGCTCCGGCGGGCTGCGCGCCCGCGTCACCGGCCGCGCGCTCGCCCTGGACCTCGCCATCGGCGTGGTGCTCAACTTCGCCGTGGCCGTGACGGCGCCGGCCGCGGTGCAGCCCTTCGCCGTCGACGTGTCCTGGACCTGGCTGGTCGGCACGGTCGCCACGTGGGCGGGCACCTCGGGGCTGCCCGCGGCGCTGTGGCTGTTCGCGGCGGCCGTCCCGCTCCGAGCGGCGCTCACCCTGGCCGGTGGCCTCCCGCTGACCGACCAGCTCGCCCTGACCCGGTCGATCGGCTGCATGGTCGCGCTGGCGGTGGCGATCGTGCTCGCCACCGCCATCCTCGTCCTGCTCGGCGTCGGCACCCGGTTCGCGGTCGACATCGGGCTCCGGCGCGGGCGCGAGGCCGAACGCCGCCGGACCCGGCGCATCATGCACGACAGCGTGCTGCAGACGCTCGAAGCGCTGGCCATCTCGACTCCCGGCGACGACGTCCACGCCGTCAACCGGCTCTCGGAACTGCGTTCGGTGGCCAAGGCGGAAGCGGCCGAGCTGCGCCGCCGGATCACCGAGCCGGTGCCGACCGGGCTCACGCGCAGTTTCGCGGTCGAACTCGCCGACGTCGCCACCGAGCTGACCCGCGACGGCCTGCGCACGCAGCTCGTCGCCGCGGACTTCGCCGACGACCACAAGGTGTCCCGGGACCGGCGCACCGCCCTGGTCGAAGCGGTCCGGGAAGCGTTGCGCAACACCGTGAAGCACTCGGGGACCAAGCAGGTCGTGCTGCGCGTGGAGGAACGCGACGGCGGCATCGCGGTGGTGGCCCGGGACCAGGGGCAGGGTTTCGACGTCCGGGACAGCCCGCCGGGCTTCGGCATCAGCCAGTCCATCGTGGCCCGGCTGGCCGAGGTGGGCGGGCACGGCACCGTCGACTCCCAGCCGGGCCGCGGCACCCGCGTCACGATGTGGGTGCCCGGCTAGTGTCGCGCGTCGCCAAGTGGCCCGAGCGCCCCAATGTGGCGTTGGTTGCGTCTGACGCACCGAACGCCACTTTGGGTGCGCTGGACGCACCGAACGCCACATTGGGGCGCAACCCCGGGCCCCTGTCAACGAACCTCGGACGCGCGACGCTAGGCGCCGGCCACGAGCCGGGCTACCTCCGGTGCGTGGGTGAAGACCAGCCCGTGATCGGCTTCGAGCCAGGACACGGCGACATCCGGTCGCTCGCGGACGAGCCGCTCGGCGCCGGCCCGCCAGTTCCGGTTGCACCGCACCGCGAGGTCTTCGCCGCTGTCGCCGGCCATCGACGTCGACATGATCATGCGGATCGGCCGGTCGATCCGCCGGTACAGGTCGAGGATCCGGGACCGGACGTCGTCGATCTCGAGGTTCAGGTCGAGGATTTCCGGTCCGGTGAGCAACACCTGACGCGGGGTGCCCCGGCGCCCCTCCTGCTCCGTCGCCATGTCCGCCCACATCGCGCGGAAGACCGGGAGGTCGGCCTCGGTGAGGAACGGTTCGGGCACCGGGTTCGCCCCGTCGATCAGCACCAGCTCGGCGACGCTGCCGGGATGCTCGGCGGCGTGGTGCAGAGCCAGGTCCGCGCCCAGCGAGTAGCCCACGAGCACCGGCGCTGAGCCCACCTCGGCCATCACGGCGGCGAGATCGCCGAGAAATCCCTCGAAGGAGTACCGTTCGGCGGCCGAGGCGAGGCCGTGGCCCCGGAGGTCGAAGGTCACCACGTCGTAGTCGCGCCGCAGCAGCTCGGCCAGCTCGTGCAGATCCGCCTGGGTCGAGCTCAGCCCCGGACACAGGACCAGCGGGCGGCCCCGGCCGCCGCGGGACACCGGGATCGTGACGCCGTCGCGGTGCAGCGTGAAGTGCCGCATCTCCTGTCCTCCTTGCGAACGATCTTGCGAAGGACCCTAGTCCGCTCAGGCCGCGCGCCGGGCGTCGCGCTCGGCGGTCAGGCTGGCCCGGCAGGCCACGGTCAGCCGGGTGGTCGCGGCGCTGCCGCCGTGCCCGCAGCGCGGGCAGGACATCGAGACGGTCAGCGACAGCTCGTCGACCGCGACGGCCAGCTCGGTCCGGCAGCCGCGGCACCAGCGGTGCCGGGTGACCGGGCTGACGTGCGCCGGCGAGGCGACGCACTGGTGGATCCACCGGCCGTGCACGTGGCAGGTCAGGCGGTCGTCCGGGGCCAGCAGGCCCATGTCCTCGGCGTCGTCCTCGGTGGCGAGCAGGACCGGCAGGCTGCGGACCCGGCTCGGCGTCGCGGTGCTGATCGTGGCGGTCATCGTGCTCCCCTTTCCGGCTTCTACCCGGGCGTCGAACCGGCAGCGCCGGAATCGACAGCCGCCCGCCGGTTGGCGAGATCCCGGTGGTTCGTGGCTTTCCAGCCACTCCCGGAGGCCGGACATGATCCAGTAGCTTCGGGTCGTTCTCGAACGACGAAGGAGTCCCGTGTCGAAGTTCCTGCTCTCGGTGCACGTCCTGGCGGCGGTACTGGCCGTCGGCCCGGTCGCCGTCGCGGCCAGCATGTTCCCGGCCGCGATCCGGCGCGCCGCGGGCGGCGGCGACCTCGCCGTCGTGACGATGCTGCACCGGATCTGCCGTGTGTACGCCTACGCCGCCATCGCGGTGCCGGTGTTCGGGTTCGGCGTCGCGGGCACCATGCACGTGATGGGCGACCCGTGGCTGATCGTCTCGATCGGGCTGACCGCCGTCGCGGCCGCGGTGCTGGCGCTGCTGGTGCTGCCGCGCCAGAAGCGCCTGCTGGCCGAGCTCACCGGGGAGTCCACATCGGACACTCTGGGCAGCGCGGCCGCCCGGCTGGCCATGGTCACCGGCGTGTTCAACCTGCTGTGGGCCGCGGTGACGGTGCTGATGATCGTGCGTCCCGGCTCGTCGACGGGCGCCTAGCCCGCCGCCGGCACGCGGACCGCGACGAAGTCCGGCCGGAAGCGGAGGGTGAACCCCAGCGAGAGGTACAGGCGGATCGCGGACGTGTTCCCGGCGGCGGCGTGCATGATCGGCCGCTCGCCCCGCTCGCGGATGCCGGCCGCCACCGCGAGCACGAGCCGCGTCGCCAGGCCCTGCCCGCGGTACGCCGGGTCCGTGCAGACGGCGCTGATCTCGGTGTGGCCGGGCGGACGCAGCCGCTCCCCGGCCATCGCGACCAGCGCGCCGCCGCGCCGGATCCCGAGGTAAGTGCCGAGCTCGACGGTCCGCTTCCGGAACGGCCCCGGCCGCGTCCGCGCGACCAGGTCGAGCATCTCCGGCACGTCCGCGGGCCCCAGCCGCACGGCTTCCGGATCCACCGCGGCCGCGACGCCGTCGTCGACGAGCTGAACGCCGGGGATCTCGTCCAGCACCTCCCAGCCGGACGGCGGCCGGGCGGTGACGGCGGCGAGCACGAACGTCGCTTCCGGCCCGGCGAGCCGCGCGACGTCCAGCCAGTCCTGCTCGCCGGGGTCGTCCGGAAGGGCCAGGAACGGCGCGACGTCCTCCGGGTAGCGCAGCACGCGTCCACGCCGTTCCGCGAAGCCGGCGTGCGGCCCGGTCAGCGACGCCCACGTCGGGTTGTCCAGCGGAGAAGCCATGCCGCCAGAATGCGGGGAACGGCCGGACCGGCGCCGCCACTCCCACATCCTGAACGGCGGTGCTCAGCCGACCGTGGTCAGCTCCTCGTCCGAGAGCACTTCGGAGCCCTCCGACACGACCAGCCGGCCGCCGCCGACCTGGTAGCGGTAGTCGCCGTTGACCGCGACGAAGCCGTCACCCGACGCCTGGGCCGGCAGGACGATGTGAGTGTCGTCCGACGCCGCCCGACCACGGGCTTGGCCGTCGTAGAAGATCCGGCCGTCGGGGATCCGGCAGACGGTGATGAGGGACTTCGCGGTCTGCGCCACCAGCAGCGCCGTCCCCGTGCCGCCCGGCAGGTAGCGGGCGGCGTCGCCCGGGCACGGCTTGCCGTCCGCGGTCGCGCTCGTCGGCGGCGTGACCGGCGGGGTGGCGCCGTTCGCGGTCGTGACCACGGTCTTGGTCGTCGGCAGCACGGGCGTCGTGTACTGCGGGAACGGCCCGGACGCGGCCGGCGAGGGCCGCGAGCGCCCGGTGAACAGCAGGACCCCCGCCACCGCGATGCCGGCGACCACCATCAGGGTCAGCAGCACCCACAGCGCCCGCGCGCGGGCCCGCCCCGGGGCCAGGCCCGCACAGGTGCCGCACCGTCCGGCCGCGGCGTCGTTGACCGCGTCGCACTGCGCGCACGTCCAGGGGGAACCCGCCATCGGGCCTCCTCAGCCCGGCGCGAGGTACGCCGGCGCCCTCATCGTCACCCGATGGGGGCGCTCCCGGCAACGGCCCGGTTATGTCTGCTGCACGACGTTGACCATCCACGGGATACCGAACTTGTCGACGCAGCAGCCGAATTCGTCGCCCCACATCTGTTTTTCGAACGGAACCGTCACGGTTCCGCCCTCACTCAGCTTGTCCCAGTAGCCGCGCAGGTCTTCCGCGTCGTCGCCGCTGAGGCTCACCGAAATGTTCGAGCCGGGGCGGTGCTCCATCCCGGCCGGGGTATCCGACGCCATCAGCGTGAAGCCGTTTTCGGCCTCCAGCTGGGCGTGCATGATCTTCTCCGCGTCCGCTCCCTCGGGTGAACCGAATTCTCCGAACGTGTTGACCTTCAGGGTGCCGCCGAAGACGCTCTTGTAGAACTCCATGGCCTGCCGCGCGTCGTCGCGGAAGCTCAGGTACGGATTCAGGCGAGAAGCCATTGCGATCTCCTTTGATCGGACGAGAGCAGCATCCTCGCAGAACACCCGAGGCCGGGCCAATCGTCGAATTTTCAGTGTCTTCGGCGTCTTCAGGGTCTCCGGCGTCTCCGGTCAGAGCACGAACCGCCGGTGCGCGACGGGTTCCATCGGCAGCGCACCGTACAGGGCGGCGCGGGCGCGCAGTTCCAGCGCGCGGTCCAGAGGCGGAGTCCCGGGGGCCGCCGCGGCGTGGAACGTGCCGCGGTCGAAGAGGTACACGAGCGCGAGCTTGCGGTCCCGGCGCCCGGTCTGCTCGGCGAACTCGACGGACGCGGACCGCAGGCAGCCGCCGTAGCCGGCCCTGGTCAGCCGGTCGGCGACGTCCACCAGGTCGGCGGTCAGCACGCGCAGGTCGCGGTCGCGGCGCCAGCACCGCACGGTCGAGCGACCATGCAGGTCCTGCGTCACCAGGGGATGCACGGGCAGCCTGGCCGACGTCGCGGCGATCAGCTCCGCTTCGGTGCGGGCCAGCGCGTCCCCGTCCACCCGGAAGCCGACCGTGCCGCCACCGGTGGGCACGAGGCCGAGCGCGGCGCGCATCCGCGGGGCGGCCGCGGCGAGGCTGTAGAGGGACTGCAGGTGCGGGCGGGACGTCCAGCACCGGACGAGCTTGCGGTCCAGCAGGGTCACGACGATGTGTCCTATCTCCGGTCGATAAGACCGCCGGGCCGGGCGCACTGGCAATGTCCACAGTGGACGTCAGGCGCGGGGACGCGGGGTCGGAAGAGACAGCATGCGCCCGCGCCCCCCGGTTCCGCACCGGAACCGGCCGGCTACGCGGCGAACGGCACCGGCCCGCCGCCGAACGGTCGCCGGTGAAGCAGTTCAGCCGATCAGCGGTATCCCTTTCGCCTCAGGCGACGGTGATCACCACCTTCCGAAGTTCCGCCGGATCTCGAAGTGGCGGAAGGCCGCGCCGGCCTCCTGGATCTGCCTCGCGAGCTGAGCCCGGAGCACCTGGCGCAGCTGCATGATGACGCCGGCGCCGTCACGGTGACCGGCTCAGCCCCGGTGAGGCGCATGTCTCACCGAACGGAAGCTTTATCGCCCGATGCCTAATCTCGGTTTCGTGAATCGTCGTCGGGGCGTGGTCCCTTTTGCCGGATTGTGCGTGCTCGCCGGAATTCTCGTGGCCGGCACGGTGGCACCCGTCGCCATCGGCGCGGGCCTGCTGTCGAACCAGGTGAGCGATTCGGTGGACGCCATTTCCGCGCAGCTCGCCGCGGCCGATCCGCCGTTGACCACGACGGTGACCGACCGCGACGGCACCCCGATCGCGACGCTGTACGCGCAGTACCGCCTGCCGGTCACCGCGGCCGGGATCGCGACGACGATGAAGGCCGCCATCATCGCGGTCGAAGACCGCCGGTTCTTCACCGAAGGCGGCGTCGACCTGCAGGGCACGCTCCGCGCGGCGGTGAACGACAGTGCCGGCGGCGCACTGCAGGGCGCGTCGACGATCACGCAGCAGTACGTCAAGAACTACCTCGTGAACGTCGTCGACCGGACCGACCCGGCGGCGCAACAGGCCGACCGCGCGGACTCGCTCGCACGGAAGCTGCGCGAGGCGAAAATGGCCGTCCAGCTGAACGCGACGACGAGCAAGGACGACATTCTCGCCGATTACCTGAACGTCGTGGAATTCAGCGGAACTGTGTACGGCGTCGGTGCGGCGGCAAAAGCGTACTTCGGGACGACGGCGGACAAACTGACCGTTCCGCAGGCCGCGTTGCTGGCCGGAATGGTGAACAACCCCAGCTTCTACAACCCGTACACGCACCCGGACAAGGCGCTGCGGCGCCGCAACCTCGTCATCGACGACATGGTCACCAACGGCTCCATCCCCGCCCCCTACGCCGCGACGGCGAAGGCGGCACCGCTCGGGCTGCTGCCGGACGGCCCGGTGACGCCGTCCGGCACCTGCCTCGGCGCGGCCCCGGACGCGGGGTTCTTCTGCGTCTACGCGGAAAGCTACCTCGTGCACGCCGGGTTCACCGCCGACCGGCTGGCCACCGGCGGGTACACGATCAAGACGACGCTCGACCCGCGCGTCTCGCGGGTGACCAAGGACGCCGTCGACGCGAACGTGCCGACCACCCAGGACGGCGTGGCGAACACCTTCGCCGTCGTCCAGCCGGGCGCGACCGGCCACCAGGTGCTCGCGATGGTCGCCAACCGGAACTACGGCACCGACCCGGCTCGGGGCGAGACGGCCACGGACATCGTCGCCGACGCGAGCGACGAGTTCGGCGCGGGCTCGTCGTTCAAGATCTTCACCTCGGCCGCGGCGCTCGTCACCGGGAAGGCGGGCTTGGAGACGCCGCTGCCCAACCCGGACAGCCGGTGCTTCACGCCGCCGGCCGCGCGTTCGTCCTGCTACACCGTCCACAACGACGGTCACTACGCGGATCCGATCACCCTCGCCGACGGGCTGGCGACGTCGCCGAACGTCGCGTTCGTCGGGCTCGAGAGCCAGGTCGGGATGCCCGCGGTGCTCGACATGGCGTACAAGCTGGGGCTGCGGAACACCCTCGCGACCAATGACGCGGGCCGCGCGCCGGACCCCGCTTCGAGCAACCCGCAGTACAACGAGCCGCAGTCGAAGTACTTCCAGGACCTGCTGTCGTTCACCCTCGGGAACAGCCCGGTCAGCCCGCTGGAGATGGCGAACGTCTCGGCGACGCTGATGAGCGGCGGCGTCTGGTGCCCGCCGGACCCGATCCTGTCGGTGACCGACCGGGACGGGAACGCCGTGCCGGTGCCGCGGCAGGCGTGCGAACAGGTCATCCCCGCCGGCGTCGCGAACACCCTCGAAGCGGGCCTGAGCAAGGACACCACCGCCGGCACGTCCGCCGAGGCGGCCCGCGCGGCCGGCTGGACGCGCCCCGGCATCGGCAAGACCGGCACGACCCAGCAGAGCGAGTCCGTCGCGTTCGTCGGCGGCGTCGACGGCTACGCGGTGTCGTCCATGGTCTTCGCCGACGGGCCGCACCCGCGGGAGATCTGCCCGGGCACGCCGGTGCACCTCGGCGACTGCGGCCACGGCGCGTTCGGCGGCACGGTCGCCGCGCCGCCGTACTTCCACGCCATGAGCCTGCTGCTGGCCGGGGTCCCCGACCAGCCGGTCCCCGGGCCCGACCCGGCGTACCTGGCCGCGCGGAACTAGCGCGGTTCGAGGAAGACGAGCGGAATCTCCCGCTCGGTCTTGGTCTGGTACTGCGCGTAGTTCTTGAACTCGGCGGTGATCTTCGGCCACAGCCGCGCGCGCTCTTCGGCGTCGGCGATCCGCGCGCGCATCGGCTGCTTCGGCGCGCCCTTCAGCGACACCTCGACCTCCGGGTTGTCGCGCAGGTTCAGGAACCACGCGGGGTGCGTGTCGTCACCGCCGCGCGAGGCCACCACGACCACCGCGTCGCCCTCCTGGTGCGGCGAGGTCAGCAGCACCGTCCGCGGCTGCCCGCTCTTGCGGCCGACCGTGGTGAGCTCGAGAACCGGCATGGCGACCTGCCAGCCGGCCCGTCCGCCCGTGAGCTTGATCAGGCCGCGGTGCACGGTGTTCATGGTTTTGAGGACGAAGTCGCTCGGCATGGTCCCAATCTAGTCGCGGCCCCGCCGCCGTCGCGGTACGGGCCGAATATCCATTTTGCCCGGTCCTGGCCGGGACCTGTTCGCGAAAAGCGCCACCGCGCACCGCGCCGGTGTGCGAGGCTGCGCGGCGAACAAAAGGACCGAAAGAGAGAAGACCGATGCTGATCTGGGGCTGGCGTACGCGGATCTACGTGCTGGCGATGACGACCTTCTTGTGCGGCCGGTGCGGCAATCCCGCTTCGCACGCGGTGCGGAAGGCGGTCACGAAGTTCACGCTGTTCTTCATCCCGCTCTTCCCGATCAGCGTGAAGTACACCGCGCAGTGCACCTTCTGCGGCATCGAGAACCGGATCCCGAAGGAGGACGCCGTCCGGCTGCAGGCCCAGGAGGAGCAGGGCCAGGCCGAGCAGCAGGCCGCGCCGGGGTACCCGCAGCAGCCGCAGGGTTTCCAGCAGCCGCAGCACCCGTCGCAGCCGCAGGGCTTCCCGCAGCAGGGCCAGCACCCGCAGGGGCAGTTCCCCCAGCAGGGTCAGCACCCGCAGCAGGGCCAGTTCCCGCAGCAGGGCCGCTAAGCCGGGCCGGGGCGACCCCGGCCGTCCGGCGCGCGATCCGGGCCGACGCCGCGGCGAGCAGCACGACGTCGACCGCGGCGCCGTCCGGCCATTCGCGACCTCCCGCGCAAGATCACCCATCCGAGTGAGATCCGCGGCGATGTGGACGGCGGCGGCGACCGCCTTCACCTCTTCCTCGCCCGGCCAGGCGGGTCCGGCAACGCTCGCGCCGGGCCTCGCACGCGACGCCCCGCGCAAGCGTCATCTCGCACCTGTCCGCCCAGCGTGCGGTCACTTTCGAGCACTGAGCGCGTCGCCTCTTCGAACGAGGGCGCACAGGTCAGCCGGCCGGTGGGCGAGCGTGACCAGCTCCTTCCGAAACGCCGTCGGCATGGCGGCAGGAAGCCGCCCCGGCCGGGCATCGGCAGCTCGTCCCCGGCCCGGAATTGTCGGTCCCCCGTGCTCTCCTCGACGGCGAGAGCGGTGCATCCCGCACCCGCCAGGAGGAGGAAGACCGATGGCAGGCGAAACGATGGTCACCGTGGTCGGCAACCTGACGACCGACCCCGAACTGCGGTTCACGCCGGCCGGCGCCGCGGTCGCGAACTTCACGGTCGCGTCCACGCCCCGGGTGTTCGACCGGGAGTCCGGCGCCTGGCGCGACGGCGAACCGATGTTCCTGCGCTGCAGCGTGTGGCGGCAGTACGCGGAGAACGTCGGGGAGACGCTCGTGCGCGGTGCGCGCGTGGTCGTCCACGGCCGGCTGAGACAGCGGTCGTACGACACGAAGGAGGGTGAGAAGCGCACCGTGACGGAGCTGGAGGTCGACGAGATCGGCCCGTCCTTGCGGTACGCCACGGCGAGGGTGACCAAGGTCAGCCGCACCACCGGCGGTGAGGGCAGCAGTTCGTGGACACCGGAACCGGTGGGCGCCGGAGCGCCGCCGTTCTGAGGTGTCGAAATCCCGTCAGCCGGTTCGACGTATCGGTAGGACGACGCCGAACCACGAGCGGGAGGGACCGAGAGATGAACGGGAACGAGAAGACCGGATCGCCGGCCGCGTGTGCCGTGGTGAACCACCGGACGCTGGCGATGCTGCGAGCCGTCGGCGCCGACCGCGCGCGCGTGTCCTGCAGCAGCGAACCCGACCTCTTCATCGACGGCCTGTCGTGCGGCGACCAGTTCGCGGCCCACGCGCTGGCCCACGAGGGGCTGGTCCGCGCGGCCCGCCCCGGGCGGCTGGGCGAACTGGTCCCGGCGGTGCTGACCACGGCGGGCCGAGCGGCCCTGACCACGGACCACCAGCGGGCAGCCTGACCCGGCGACCGCGCGATGTTTGACAACTCCAGAAAGCAACCGGCTGACCACCGCACCACCTCGGCTTGGTCGTGACCGGCGCACAAGTCCCTTGTCTGACCACCACCAGGCAACGAAAGGCGGCCCCACCCGGCCGCCCACGAGCCGGTCCGGACCGCGACTACCGTGGCGGACATGAGCAACACCGAGGCCGCGCCCGCCGAGCTCGCCTGCGGCGACCGGCCGGCGGCCGCCGATCCCGACCGCCCGGCCGTCGAGATCCTCGCCCCGCGCGAGGTGCCACTGGGCGGCCCGCGGGCGATGCGGGTCCGGCGGACGCTCCCCCAGCGGTCCCGGTCGCTGATCGGCGCGTGGTGCTTCGCGGACCACTACGGCCCGGCCGAGGTCACCGGCCCGGGCGCGATGGACGTCGCGCCGCACCCGCACACCGGCCTGCAGACGGTGAGCTGGCTGTTCGCCGGCGAGATCGAGCACCGCGACAGCCTGGGCACGCACGCGATGGTCCGGCCGGGCGAGCTGAACCTGATGACCGGTGGGCACGGCATCTGCCACTCGGAAGTCTCGACGGCGGCCACGAAGACGTTGCACGGCGTGCAGCTCTGGGTGGCGCTGCCCGAGCGGCACCGGCACACGGCGCGGGCCTTTGACCACTATGTGCCGTCGGTGAACCGGATCGAGGGCGCCGAGATCCGGGTGTTCCTCGGGTCGCTGGCCGGGCGCACCTCCCCGATCCCGACGTTCACCCCGCTGCTGGGCGCGGAGCTCGTGCTGGGCCCGGACGCCCACATGTCCCTGGGCGTCGACCCCCGTTTCGAGCACGGAGTCCTGGTGGACACCGGCGACGTCGTCGTCGCGGGCACCAGGGTCCGCGCGGCGGAGCTCGGCTACGTCGGCACCGGCGTGCGCTCCCTGACGCTGAGCAACCGGGGCACGGCACCGGCCCGTTTCCTGCTGCTCGGTGGCACCCCGTTCGACGAAGAGATCCTGATGTGGTGGAACTTCGTCGGCCGCACGCACGAGGAGATCGCGGCCTTCCGCGAAGCCTGGCAGGCGGAGTCCGACCAGTTCGGCAGCGTCACGGGCTACGAGGGCATCCCCCAGCGGCTCCCCGCGCCTGAGCTGCCGGCGGTCCGCATCAAACCGCGCCGCAACCCGGCGCGCTGAGCGGCGTCAGGCCAGAAACCCGTCCACCGCGGCAACGAACGCGGCCGCGTCGTCCACCCAGGGGTAGTGCGCGACACCGGGCAGCACGACGACCCGGCCGTCCGGGAACAGCGCGGCGAAGTCGGCGGCGACCGCCGGGCTGACGATCCAGTCCAGGTCACCGGCCAGCACCAGCACCGGAGCGGCGACGGCGCCGAGCGCGGCGCGGGTGACCTCCGGCTCGAAGGCGCCGGCGGAGTTGTAGATCCGCGCGGCCGCGCCGTTCCGCTGGCCGGCCTCGGCGGCCTGGTGCCGCCGGGCCGCGGCGTCCCAGCGGCCGTAGTACAGCGGCGCCAAGGCGGCCCAGTCGGCGCCGGTCGCCGTCTTGGCGGCGATCGCCTCGTAGGCCGCGGCCGCCGTGGCGAACCACGGGGCGCCGGCGCGCCGCGCCACGATCCGCCGCCGTTCGGCGACGGTCAGCTCGAAGCCGACGGCCCGCGGGCTCGGCGTGATCAGCGCGAGCCGGCGCAGGCGGTCCGGGTACCGGGCCGCGTACCGGACGGCCAGGCTCGCTCCGGCCGAGTGCCCGAGCAGGTCGAACCGCTCGAGGCCGAGGTGCTTGCGCAGCGCCTCGACGTCCTCGACCTGGCGGTCGCACCGGTAGGTGCCCCGGTCACCCGGCTCCTCGGACTCGCCGGTGCCCCGCAGGTCCAGCACGGCGGTCCGGCGGCGCGCGGTCAGCCCGCCGAGGTCACCGAGGTAAGCCCCGGCCCGCATCGGGCCACCGGGCAGGCACACCACTGGCGGCGCGGAGCCGGAGCCGGAAACGCGATAGGCGAGCCCGGTTCCGTCCGGCGCGGGGAAGATCGGCATGCCCGACCCTGACATCGCCTCCCCCGCAGGACAAGCACCCGGTCACCGTTGCCGGGCGAGATACGCCTCCAGCGTCGCCAGCCGATGCTCCCGGGCGGACCGCTCGACCTCGCCCGGATCACCGCCGGCCTCGATCAGCGCGAGCAACCGCTCGTGCTCCTCGACCGACGCCGGCGCCCGCCCAGGCACGGACGAGAACGTGCTGTCGCGGACCGCGGCGAGCCGGGTCCAGCAGCGCCGCACCAGTTCGGCCAGGTTCGGGTTCGGGCAGGCGCTGAACAGCACCTCGTGGAACTCGGCGTTCAGCGCGGTGAAGGCGAGCGGGTCGAACTCGGCGAGGCTGCGGCGCATCCGCTCGTTGAGCGTGCGGGCCCGGGCCAGTGCCTCCGGCGTGAGCAGCGGCGCGGCGAGGCCGGTGGCCGCGCCCTCGACGATCGCCACGGTCTGCATCGCGTGCCGGTACTCGGTGGGGTCGATGGCCACCACGCGGGCGCCGACGTTCCGCTCGAACTGGATCAGCTCTTCGGCCTCGAGCCGGCGCAGCGCCTCCCGGACCGGCACCGCGCTGACGTCGAGTTCACGCCCGATCTGGTCGAGCACCAGCCGGTACCCCGGGCCGTAGCGGCCGTCCAGGATCCTGGCCTTGATCGTCTCGTAGGCCAGCTGGGACTTCGTGACCGGTCTTCCCGACGACACGCTGATCATGTAGGAAACCATATATGGTCCTGCCGACGGACGACGCTCAGGAGGCCGTGCCGATGCCGATTCCCTCGCCCGCCCCGACCGCGGCCGACCTCCTCGTCGACGGGCTGCGGGCCCACGGCGTCGACACCGTCTTCGGCCTGCCCGGCGTGCAGACCTACGACCTGTTCGACAGCCTCGCCCGCGCGGACGGCGCGATCCGGGTGATCGGCGCCCGGCACGAGCAGACCGTGGCCTACATGGCGTTCGGGTACGCCCAGGCGACCGGCCGCACCGGCGTCTACACCGTGGTGCCGGGCCCTGGCCTCCTCAATTCCTCGGCCGCGCTGCTGTCGGCGTACGGGGCGAGCGCACCGGTGCTGTGCCTCACGAGCGAGATCCCGCGCGCGTACCTCGGCCGCGGGCTCGGGCACCTGCACGAGATGCCCGACCAGCTCGCGACCCTGCGCACGATGACCAAGTGGTCGGCGCTGGCCGAGCACCCCGCCGAGGTCCCGGACGCGCTGGCGACCGCGTTCCGGGAAGCGGCGGGTGGCCGGCCGCGGCCGGTCGCGCTGGCGGTGCCGTGGGACGTGCTGGGGCTGCGCGGGCCGGCCGAAGCGGTGGGCCCGCTGCCACTGCCCCGGCCCGTCGTCGACCCGGAGGCCGTCGCGGCGGCCGCGGAACTCCTGGCCGGCGCCAAGAATCCGATGATCATGGTGGGCGGCGGCGCCCGGCACGCGGCCGCCGAGGTCCGGGCGCTGGCCGAGCGCCTGCAGGCGCCGGTGGTGCCGTTCCGCGGCGGGCGCGGCGTCGTGGGCGACGACCACCCGCTCGGCTTCACCTGCGTCTCCGGCTTCGAACGGTGGGCCGAGACCGACGTCGTGGTCGGCATCGGGTCGCGGATGGAGCTGTCCTGGTTCCGCTGGCCGGACAAACCCGCGGGTCTGAAGACGATCCTGCTCGACATCGACCCGCGGCAGGCGACCCGGCTCGAAGCGGACGTCGCGATCGTCGCCGACTCGGCCGACGCCGCGGCCGCGCTGGCCGGCGCCGTTGGTCCGCGACGGACGGACCGGACCGCGGAGTTCGCCGCGCTGAAGGCCGCCGTGGCCGAGCGGTTCGCCGACGTCGGGCCGGAACTGGAGTACCTGCGGGCGATCCGGGACGTGCTGCCCCGCGACGGGTTCTTCGTCGAGGAGATCTGCCAGGTCGGCTTCGCGTCCTACTTCGGGTTCGAGGTCTACGCCCCGCGCACCTTCGTCACCTGCGGCCACCAGGGCACGCTCGGCTTCGGCTACCCGACGGCGCTCGGCGTGCAGGCGGCCTTCCCCGGCCGTCCGGTGGTTTCGGTGGCCGGCGACGGCGGCTTCATGTTCGCCGCGCAGGAGCTCGCCACGGCCGTCCAATATGGACTGAACGTCGTGGCGGTGGTGTTCGACAACGGCTACTACGGCAACGTCCACCTCGACCAGGAGCGGCTGTTCGAGGGCCGGGCACTGGGCGGGCGGCTGCGCAACCCGGACTTCGCGCGGCTGGCCGAGACGTTCGGCGCGCTCGGCCTGACCGCGCGCACCCCGGACGACCTGCGCGGCGCGCTGGACAAGGCGTTCGCCTCGGGCCGCCCGGCGCTGGTGCACGTGCCGTGCGAACTGGGTGCCGGCGCGTCGCCGTGGAAGTACCTGATGCCGAAGTCGGACCGCAGCTAGCCGCCGGTCACGCGCTCCAGCGTGGCGAAGACGCGCTCGACGTCGGCGGCGGTCGTCCGCCAGTTGCTGAAGGCGGCCCGGAGGGCGGGACGGCCGGCATAACTGGTCGGGGTCAGGAACGTGGTCCCGTCCTCGGCGATGGCGCGGACGAGAGCGTCGATCCGGTCCTGGCCGGCGTCCCCGGCCGGGGTGAAGCAGACGACGTTGAGCCGCACCGGCGCGAGCAGCCGCCAGCGCGGCGAGCCCTCGATCCGCGCACCCAGGTCCCGGGCGAGCGCGACGCAGCGCTCGACGATCTCGCGATGTCCTTCGCGGCCGTAGGCCACCAGGGAGAACCAGGCCGGGAGGGCGCGCAGCCGCCGGGAGTTCTCCGGCGTGAGGTGCAGGAAGTCCGGGGTCTCGCCGATTTCGCCGAGGTAGGCCGCGTTGTTGCTGAACACCCGCACCTGCAGGTCGCGCCGACGGGTGAACTGGACGGCCGAGTCGTAGGGCACGTTGAGCCACTTGTGCAGGTCGACGACCACCGAGTCGGCCTCGTCGAGGCCCGCGACCAGGGCCGCGTGCTCCGGGGCCAGCGCTGCGAAGCCGCCGAACGCGGCGTCGACGTGCAGCCAGAAGTCGTGGCGCTGCTTGAGCTCGGCGATCGCACGCAGGTCGTCGAAGTCGACGGTGTTCACGGTGCCCGCGTTCGCGACGACGACGGCCGGACCGTCGAGCGTTTCGAGCACCTCGGCGAGCTTCGCGACGTCGACGGCTTCCCGGCCGGGGAGCACCTGCACCTTCCGCAGCGCCGAACGGCCCATCCCGAGGAACGACAACGCCTTGAGGACGCTCGAGTGCGGCGAGCCGGACAGCACGGTGACCGGGCCGAGCGCGGCGACGCCCTCTTCGGAGACCGTCACGCCGGCCCGTTCCCCGAGCCATTCCCGCGCGATGGCCAGGCCGGTCACCGTCGACATCGTGGCCCCGGTGACGAACGCGCCGGAGAACTCCGCGCCCAGCCCGAACAGTTCGGCGAGCCAGCCGACGGTCTCGCGTTCGAGGTCCTGCGCCGAGGAATCCATTCCGCTGGCGGGGTTCTGGTCGTAGGCCGCGGTGAGCCAGTCACCGGCCAGCGACGCCGGTGTCGCGCCACCGGTCACGAACCCGAGGTAGCGGGGTCCCGCGCTCCCGGCGAAGCCGGGTTCCCAGCGTCGCGAGAACTCCTCCAGCGCGCCCCTGCCCCCGGCGCCTTCGACGGGCAGGGCCGCCCGGGTGACGGCGCCGGGCGGCACGGCGGCCGCCCGCTCGGACAGCCCGGCGAGCGCCTCGCCGGCGAGTTTCCTTGCGGCGTCAAGGAGATCGGGCAGGGAGTTCAGGTCTTCGGCAAGCCTCGGGTGCATCTCCCGAACGTTAGGCGGCCCACCCGGACGATGTCGCGGGCCAATCTCGCGAAACTGGTCCCGCCGCCGAACCTGCGTCGGCCTGTCGCCCCGCCAATCACACGCGATGCCCCTCCAGACACGCGCGATGCCCCTCCAATCACACGAGCCGACCCGCTGGGCACGCGAGTTCGCCGCGTCGGGACGCGAACCGCGCGGCGGCGCCCGAGCCCCGGCCCGGTCAGCGGCGCCGGAGCCGGCGCACACGCCCTTCGGCCGGATCGAAGGTGACCCGGCGCAGCGGCCCGGTGAGCAGCACCACGACCGCCATCGCCGACAGCGCGGCGAGCACCATCGCGGCGACGAACTGGGCGGCACCGGACGTCGCCGTGCCGAGCACCGCGAACCCGGCGAGCACCAGGGCGGGCGGGGCCAGCAGGCCGCACAGCACCGGCACCGGCGGCACCCGGTCACCGTCGGGGCGGCGGGCGGACACCACCGCCGCCCCGGCGCAGGTGACCGCGGCGACCAGGAGGCAGCCGCCGACGGTGTCGCTCAACCGGTGCCAGCCCAGCGCCACGGCCGCGGCCGAGACCCAGGCGACGCCGGTTCCGCCGGCCACGAGGGCCGGCAGGCGGAACCGGCGGGGCAGGACGATCGCGAGCGCCACCAGCACGGCCATCGCCGCGCTGACGTGCCCGCTCGGGAAGCTGTTGTGGGCGGCGACGCCGAACCGGTCGCCGGTGCTGGGCCGCTCCAGGACGTAGAGCTTGAGCAACTGCGCCACCACCAGCGGGGCCGCGAGGAGGACCAAGGCCATCACGCCGAGCGCGAACCGGCGCCGCAGCAGGGAAATCACCACGAGCAGGACCGCGACACCGCCCAGCGCGACCACGAGGTCCAGGTTCCGCAGCGGTGCCGCCCACGCCACCGTGGTGCCCGCGGACTGGGCGCTGCGGACGACGCCGTTCTCGACACCGCGCCCCGCCTCGGTGCGGACGAAGAGCAGGTAGGCCGCGACGAAGGCGAGGGTGAACCCGGCCGCGCTCGCGGCGAGCACCGCGGTGCGGGACACGGCCCGGGTCACGAGCGGGTGGCGGACGGTGCCGGCCGGCGGGGTGACGGTTGACGCCTCGAAGAAGATCACTGCCATGACTCCGAGTCTGGAACCGGCGTTTCGAGATCCCGTCAGGGTGATGTCATGGTTTTGCTACAAGATCCGCGCGGGTCGCCATGAAGTGCGCTTTTCCGAATAATGGCGCCGTGGCCGAGGTACTGGTGGTGGAAGACGACGCGGCGGTGCGGGAAGGGCTGCAGCTCGCCCTGCGTCGCCAGGGACACGTGGTGCACACCGCGGCATCGGGCGAGCTCGGTATCGAGGTGCTCGTGCGCCACCGGCCCGACATCGTCGTGCTGGACCTGATGCTGCCCGGCATGGACGGCTTCGAGACGTGCCGCCGGATGCGGACGGCGGGCCCGATCCCGATCATCATGCTCACCGCGCGCAGCGACGACTTCGACGTCGTGGCCGGGCTCGAAGCCGGCGCCGACGACTACGTGGCGAAACCGGTCGAGCCGCGGGTCCTGGACGCGCGGATCCGGGCCGTGCTGCGCCGGGCGGTCAGCGAGCGGCCGAGCGAACCGGCGCGGCCCGAGGAACGGCACGGCGACCTGGTGATCGACCGGGCCGGGCTCGAGGTGACCAAGCGCGGCGCCCCGGTGTCGCTGACCCCGACCGAGCTGAAGCTGCTGCTGGAGCTCTCGCGCACGCCCGGGCAGGTGTACAGCCGCCAGCAGATCCTCTCCGCCGTCTGGGACCACGATTACCTCGGCGACTCCCGGCTCGTCGACGCGTGCGTGCAGCGGCTGCGCGCGAAGATCGAAGACGTGCCGGCGAAGCCGGAGCACGTGCAGACCGTCCGGGGGTTCGGCTACCGGTTCGGCCGGTCGTGAAGCCGATCCGGTCGTGGCTCGCCGGGCTGAGGTTCCGGCTGGTCGCCGCCTTCGCGGCGATCATGATCCTCGGCGCCACCACCGCCGCGGGCGTGAGCTACGGCTCGGCACGCACCGCCATCCTGGAAGGCATCCAGGACCAGACCATGCTGAAGCTGCGCGACCAGGTCGCCGCGTACCTGCCGACCGTTTCGCTGCCACCGTCCCAGGCCACGCTCGACGCGTTCGCCACGGCGCTCAAGTCCAGCAACGCGGTCGTCGCCTACCACGGCATGCGCTCGGGGCCGGGCATCGATCTCGACAGCGTGCCCGCCGAGCTGCGCCAGGCCGTGGCCACCAGCACGAACATCCAGTTCCAGCGGGTCGACGCCCAGGGGATACCGCTGTTCTTCGTCGGCGTGCCGGTGCAGATCGGGACAGATCTCCAGCTGAGCGGCATCGAGGTCTACACGATGGTGCCGCTGAGCCAGCAGCAGGCCGCGATCGACGCACTGGCCCGCCAGGCCTGGCTGTACTCCGCGCTCGCCCTCCCGTTCGCGGTGGCGGTGGCCCTCCTGGCGGCGCGGCAGGTGCTGCGGCCGGTGCGCGCGCTGAACACCGCGGCGAACCAGCTCGGCCGGGGACGGCTGGACGTGCGGCTGCGCGCGAAGGGGTCCGACGAACTCGCGCAGCTGGTCACGACGTTCAACAACACCGCGGCGGAGCTGGAGCGCACGGTGGGCACGCTGCGCGCGATGGAGGCCGACGCACGGCGGTTCGTCGCCGACGTCTCGCACGAGCTTCGGACGCCGCTGGCGGCGATGAACGCGGTCACCGACGTCCTCGACGAGGACGCCGACCAGCTGCCGCCGGACACGGCGGTCGCGGCACGGCTGGTGTCGGCCGAGACGCGGCGGCTGACCCGGCTGGTACAGGACCTGATCGAGATCTCCCGGTTCGACGCCGGGCGGGCCGAGCTGCGCCGGGAGGAGCTGGACGTCGCCGCGGCGGTCACCGAGACCCTCGCCGCCCGGGGCTGGGAACCCGGCGCCGAGCTGGTCGCCGAGCTGCCGTCCGGGATCGCGGCCCGGCTCGACCGGCGGCGGCTCGACATCGTCGTGGCGAACCTCGTCGGCAACGCGCTGCGGCACGGCGCGCCGCCGGTCGAGGTGGCGCTGCGGGAAGAGCGCGGCGACGTCGTGCTCACCGTCACCGACCACGGGCCGGGCATCCCCGAAGAGGTGCTGCCGCGGGTCTTCGACCGCTTCGCCAAGGCCGACACGGCTCGGGCGCGGTCCGAGGGCAGCGGGCTCGGGCTGTCCATCGCGCGCGAGAACGCGCGGCTGCACGGTGGTGACATCGTCGCGGCCAACACGGGCGCCGGCGCCCGGTTCGAGCTGCGCGTGCCCCGGGAGGCGTGGTGAAGAAGCTCCTCGTCCTGGCCCTGCTGCTGCTGGTGAGCGCGTGCGGGATCAAGCCGACGCCGGTGATCCCCGCCGGACCGGCGCCGACGTTGCGGAGCCCGGCCGGCAGCGAGCTCGGCGCCGACGTGATCCTCTACTTCCTCCTCGGCGATCAGGCGGCCCCGGTGGCACGGCCCACTGAGAGCGCGGTAAGCGTCGAGACAGCACTGTCGATGTTGCTGGCGGGACCGACACCCGCGGAGGAGGCCAGGGGGTACCGGACGGCGCTCCTGCACCGGACCGGCGCGATCACCCTGTCCCCCGGCCCGCCGGCGACGATCGTCGTCTCGTTCCCGCTGAAGCCGATCGCCGGCGCCGGGATCAACCAGCTGGTCTGCACCGCGTTCGCGGCGCTCGCGGCCCAGGGCAGATACGCCATCGACGGCACCATCGCCCTCGCCGGGACGGACGTCCAGCTGCCGTACCAGACGTGCCAGGCGTGAGCGTCGCCGGCGCACCGGGCTCACCCGGGATAGGGCCGGACCGCCTTCGCCTCCGCCAGCGACCTGGCCCACCAGCTCAGCTGGTCCAGCATGGCCTTCGCCGCCACTGCCGCGCCGTCGTCCTTCGGCAGGCCGTCGGGACCGAACCGCGTGTGGGCGCCGTGGAAGCTGACCGTCTCGCGGATGGTGACCGCGTGGAGCTCGGCGAAGACGGCCCGCAGGTGCTCGACCGCGCGCAGGCCACCCGACATCCCGCCGTAGGAGACGAAGGCGACCGGTTTGGCCTCCCACTCGGCGCGGTGCCAGTCGATGGCGTTCTTGAGCGAAGCCGGATAGCTGTGGTTGTACTCCGGGGTGACCACGACGAACGCGCCGGCGGCCGCGAGCCGCGGGGCCACCTTGCCGACCTCGGCGACGACGGCCGCCGACGGCGTGGCGCCGAACGCGGGCAGCGCCAGCGGCAGGTCGGGCTCGGCGAGGTCGACGATGTCGACCTCGAACCCGCCCTGCTCACCCGCGACGCCGGCCAGCCAGTCCGCCACCACCGGGCCGAACCGTCCTTCCCGGACACTTCCGACGATGACCGCGACCCTCACGGGAGCTTCGGACACACTTCCTCCTTGACCTAGCGGCGTTGTCGCCGTCCGGGTCAGAATGGGACTTCAAGTTCGCTTGAAGTCAAGCGTGCGCCTGTGGTTGGCTGGCGCGCATGGTGAACGCGACGGCCCGGCCGCTGCCCGACCTGACGGTCGGCGAACTCTCCCTGCGCAGCGGCGTGCCCGCGTCGGCGCTCCGGTTCTACGAGGACGAAGGCCTCATCCGCAGCCGCCGCACCGCCGGCAACCAGCGCCGCTACTGCCGCGACGCGCTGCGGCGGGTGACCTTCATCCGGATGTCCCAGCGGGTCGGCATGCCGCTGTCGAAGATCCGCGAAGTGCTCGCCCTCCTGCCCGACGACCGGACCCCCACCCGCGCCGACTGGGCGCGGATCTCGCGGTGCTGGCAGGACGACCTGAACGCGCGGATCCGTCAGATGGAACAGCTTCGCGACCAGCTGAGCGACTGCATCGGCTGCGGCTGCATGTCGCTGGCCAAGTGCCGGCTCGCCAACCCGGGCGACCGGCTCGGCGCCGGCGGCCCGGGCCCGCAGCGCCTCGCCGACCACCGCGGCGAGGGCTACGAGGACCGCTGAGCTCCTCTGCCGATCGGTACCGATCCGACCACAGTCACGGCCGAATGGCTTCGCGGCAACGGTTGCGTGCCGCGCGGGGGCCGGCTTGCTTTCGGCCGGATCAGTGCCCGCGCTCCAGCACGCCGCGGACGAACATCGCCTGCCCGGCGTGCTGGATGTCGTCGTCGAGGACGCTGACGAGCCGGACCCCGAGCGACACCGGCGGGTCCCACCCCTCGTCGACGATCCGGTCGAGCGCTGCGTCATCGAGCCCGGTGACGAACCGGATGGTCTGCTCGTGCACGGCGTCGTAGTAGCCGGTGAGCAGGTCCGGCTTGTCGATCCGGACCGCTTCGACGTCGGCCGGGCGGTGACCGTAGCCGGTGTCGCCCGCCGGCAACGGGAGGCCGAACCGCGACAGCCAGTCCTGGCCGGTCCACACCTGCTCGGTCCCGGCCACGTCGGCGACGTGGTCGTCCTGGACCCGGGTGAGGTGCCACACCAGCCAGGCGATCGAGTTGGCGCGCGGGTCCAGCCGGGTCGCGAGCTGCTCGGCGGTGAGTCCTTCCACCGCCGCGTGCACTGTGCCCTTGACCCGGCTGAACCCGTCGACGAGCAGATCGGCCACGTTCATCGGCTGCCTCCCGTTGCTGATGCCGTCCCCCGGCGTCCTACCCGATCATGCCCGCCGGCAAACGGTTCCCGCTAGCGGGGCAGCAGCTGGTCGAAGAACGAGCGGTACCGGCGCAGCGCGATCCGCAGCTCCTCGGTGGCCGGCTCGCCTTGCTGCCACTGGGCTTCCAGCTCGCTCTTGTGCTCGGCGAACGTGGTGGCCAATGCGCTGATCACGGCCGCGACCAGCTCGTCGGCCTGGCGGACCGCCTGCTTCGGGTCGTCGACGAAGCCGGTCTGGACGTTCTGCCAGCGGTCCCGGAAGCCGGTGACCTTCTCCTCGTCGATCAGCTCGGGCGTTTCGACGTCCCCGCCCGCCTCGGCGGGCGACTCCACGTCCCCGCCCGATTCGGCGGGAGTGGTGGTGGTGCTGTCGTCGGCGTCCTGCCGTCCGGCCGACGCCAGGTCGGCGGTGCTCAGGTTCTGGTCGGCATCGCGGTCGTCGCCGGTACCCGGTTCGCGGAAGCCGGCCCGGTCCTGGCCGGGGACTTCGGCGCTGTCGCCGCCGTCGCGGAAGTCGCCGCTGTCCGGCTCACGGACGTCCTCGCGGCCGGCGAAGTCGTCGTCGTGCTCGGTGCTGTGCCTCGTCAGGTGATCGGTCATGGTCAGCGTCCTCCGTTCGATTCGGTCCGCGGCTGCGCGGTCGCTTGACGTTCGGTGTCGGCGCGGTCGTGTCCGTTGTGGTCGTGACCGTTCCGGCGCTCGTGGTGGTCCTGTTCGTGGTGGCCACGGTCGTGGCGCTCTTCGTCGGCGCCGTCGGTCAGCAGGTCCTCGAACACGGTGCGGTAGTGCACCATCGCGTCACGGAGGTCCTCAGTGGACGCTCCGCTGCGCTCGTGCTGCGTCGCGTGCGCGGCGCGGTAGTGCTCCAGAGTCTTCGCGTGCCGCACGGAAAGGTCGGAGAGCTGCTGCTCGTACCCTTCGGTCGGGTAGCCGCGTTCGGCCATCAGGGCGACCAGGACGTGGTCGGCTTCGGTGACCGCGGCGGAGGGCTGGTCGACGAACTTTTCCTGCACCCGCGCCCATTGCTGGGCGTACCGCTCGCGCGCCGACGCCGAGAGCGGACGGATGTCGAGCTCCTTGTGCCGGCGTTCCCGCTCGGCGAGTTCGCGTTGCGCGGCACGGGGACTGTCCTTCTCCGCGACCGTGCGGTCGTACTCCGGCCCGAACCGCTTCTGTAGCCGTTTTCGTTGCATTTCCTGCGTCACCAGCCAGATCACGGCGCCGAGCACCGCGACGGCCACGACGACGATCAGGACGATCAGCCATGTGGGCATCGCACAAACTCCTTCAAGGATGTCGAGCCCCCCGATGCGTCCGGTGTTCCCGGATTTCACGCTCCGAAACCGTCGACGGGTGCCCTGACCTCCCGATTCGGCCGACCGGCCGCGTCCATGCGTCCGGATGCTCGCGCCCCGACGAGGGTGTAACGACGGTAACAACAAACAGCTAGCGTTGCTACCAGCAGAGTGCTATCGTCGATAACAGAACAACGGAAGCGGCGATACGGACGTCGCCCGACCCGGAAGAAGGCCATCGATGAGCACCACCACCCAACCCCGCGTCGCGATCGTCACCGGCGGCTCCCGCGGCATCGGCCGCCAGGTCGCCGAGCGCCTGGCCGCCGACGGCATGGCGGTCGTCGTCAACTACGCCGGCAACGAGAAGGAGGCCACGGCCGCCGTCGAGACCATCACCGAACGTGGGGGCCGCGCGATCGCCGTCCGCGCCGACGTGGCCGACCCGGCCGCGGTCGCGGAGCTGTTCGACACCGCGGAACGCACCTACGGCGGCGTGGACGTGGTCGCCCACCTGGCCGGCGTGATGAACCCGCCGACGCCGATCGCGGACACCGACTTCGAGGCACTGGACCGCGTGCACCGCACCAACATCCGCGGCACGTTCGCGGTGGCCCAGCAGGCCGCGCGCCGGGTGCGCGAGGGCGGCGCCGTGATCACCACCTCGACGTCGGTGCTCGGGCTGAACCTGCCGGGCTACGGCGTCTACAACGCGACCAAGGGCGCGGTCGAGGCGATCACCATGATCCTGGCGCGCGAGCTGCGCGGCCGCGACATCACCGTGAACACCGTCGCGCCCGGCCCGACCGCGACGGCGCTGTTCCTCGACGGCAAGGACGAGGAGACCGTCACCCGGATGGCGAAGCAGCCGCCGCTCGAGCGGCTCGGCCGGCCCGAGGACATCGCGGAGGTCGTCGCGTTCCTCGCCGGTCCGGCCCGCTGGGTGAACGGCCAGGTGCTGCGCGCCAACGGCGGCATCGTCTGAACCGGTCCGTCACCGGCTGAACCGCGTGACGATCACGTGGTGCTTCGCCGGCCCGCGGACCGCCCACTCCTGCCGCCAGCGCGCGGCGCCGGTGACGCGGTACTCCCCGCGGTAGTGGTCGGCGCGGCAGGGGTGGTCCGCCGTCCAGCGGCCTTCGCGCAGGTCGAGGTCGTGGAAGAAGCCGCCGTGGTCGAAGTGCACGGACGCCCGGCCGGGACCCGCCGGGCGGTAGTGCAGGGTTCGCGTGACCGGCCCGGTGTGGCCGCCGAGCCGCAGCTCCCCCTCCTCGCGGTAGACGAGGACTCCGCCGGTCTCGGTGAAGGTGGCGGTTCCGGTGACCTCGCCCGCCGGGGCGCCGTCGGCGGTGAGGATTTCCCGGTCCAGCCGCCAGGCGCCGCCGAAATACGCGGCGAGGTCCGGAACCGGCAGGTACTCCACCCACCCAGTCTGCCATCCGCGGCGGGGCGGGCCGGAACTGTCGGGCCCCCACTCTATAGTCGGGCGGGTGGCAGAGACCGATCTCGCAACGGCGTCCGTGTCCGAAGCGCTGGAGACCCTCCGGCGCGTGTTCGGTTACGACACCTTCCGCGGTGACCAGGCGGCGATCGTCGAGCACGTGATCGCCGGCGGCGACGCGCTCGTGCTGATGCCCACCGGTGGCGGGAAGTCGTTGTGCTACCAGATTCCCGCGCTGGTGCGGCCAGGCGTCGGCGTGGTCGTCTCGCCGCTGATCGCGCTGATGCAGGACCAGGTCGACGCGCTGCGCAACGCCGGCGTCCGCGCCGGTTTCCTCAACTCCACCCAGGACTACGCGGCCCGGCAGGAGGTGGAGTCGGCGTTCCTGGCCGGCGAGCTCGACCTGCTCTACCTGGCGCCCGAACGGCTTTCGGTCGAATCCACCGTGCGGCTGCTCGACCGCGGCAAGATTTCGCTGTTCGCGATCGACGAGGCGCACTGCGTCGCCCAGTGGGGCCACGACTTCCGGCCCGACTACCTCCAGCTCTCCGCGCTGCACGAGCGCTGGCCGGACGTGCCGCGGATCGCGCTGACCGCCACCGCGACCGAAGCCACGCACAAGGAGATCGCGGCCCGGCTGAACCTCGACGAGGCGCGCCACTTCGTCGCGAGCTTCGACCGGCCGAACATCCAGTACCGGATCGTCGGCAAGAACTCGCCGCAGCGGCAGCTCCTCGAACTGCTGCGCACCGAGCATCAGGGCGACGCGGGGATCGTCTACTGCCTGTCCCGGAACTCGGTCGAGAAGACCGCGGAGTTCCTGGTGGAGAACGGGATTCCGGCGGTGCCGTACCACGCGGGGCTCGACGCGCGCACCCGCGCGAGGCACCAGTCGCGGTTCCTGCGCGAGGACGGCCTGATCGTGGTCGCGACGATCGCGTTCGGGATGGGCATCGACAAGCCGGACGTCCGGTTCGTCGCGCACCTCGACCTGCCGAAGTCGGTCGAGGGGTACTACCAGGAGACCGGCCGGGCCGGCCGCGACGGCCTGCCCTCGACCGCCTGGCTCGCCTATGGGCTGCAGGACGTCGTGCAGCAGCGCAAGATGATCGACACGTCCGAAGGCGACGAAGCGCACCGGCGGCGGCTGGGCGCGCACCTGAACGCGATGCTGGCGCTGTGCGAGACGGTCGAATGCCGCCGGGTGCAGATCCTCAACTACTTCGGGCAGCAGGCCGAGGCCTGCGGCAACTGCGACACGTGCCTGAACCCGCCGGAGCGGTGGGACGGCACGATCCCGGCGCAGAAGCTGCTGTCGACGATCGTGCGGCTGCGCAACGAACGGCGGCAGAAGTTCGGCGCCGGGCAGGTCATCGACATCCTGCTCGGCAAGTCCACGCCCAAGGTCACGCAGTTCCAGCACGACACGCTCAAGACGTTCGGCATCGGCACCGAACTGCGCGAGCCGGAATGGCGGGCGGTGGTGCGGCAACTGCTCGCCCAGGGCCTGCTCGCGGTCGAAGGCGACTACGGCTCGCTCGTGCTCACCGAGCGCAGCGCCGAGGTGCTGGGCGGTGACCGCCAGG
This sequence comes from Amycolatopsis sp. NPDC051128, assembly GCF_040682715.1. Taxonomy (NCBI): domain Bacteria; kingdom Bacillati; phylum Actinomycetota; class Actinomycetes; order Pseudonocardiales; family Pseudonocardiaceae; genus Amycolatopsis; species Amycolatopsis sp. NPDC051128. The sequence continues at coordinate 60,526 of NZ_JBFBBN010000002.1, forward strand.
TGATGCTGCGCCGCGAGCCCGAACGGGCGGCCGCCGCCGCGAAGGTCCGCGGCGCCAGGAAGACCGCCCCCGCTGTGGACATGCCCGCGGAGGCGGCCCCGCTGTTCGAACGGCTGCGTGCCTGGCGGGCCGGCGTCGCGAAGGAGCAGGGCGTCCCCGCCTACGTCATCTTCCACGACGCGACCCTGCGCCAGATCGCCACGCAACGGCCGTCGTCACTGTCCGATCTGGGCACGGTCAGCGGGGTCGGCGAGAACAAGCTCGCCAAGTACGGCGAGGGAGTCCTCGAAGTCCTGACGGCCGGGTGACCTAGCGAGCGGCCGGCCCCGGTCGCCCGTCCGGCCCGGTCACGGAGTTGACCTTGCGGACCGCGCCGGCGATCTTCTCGTGGTACTTGCCCTTGGTCTTGTCGTCGACGAACTTCGCGGCCTTGCCGACGGCCTGGTTCACCTTTTCGGGGTTCTTCTTGGCGTAGGCGCGGGCCGCGCCCGCGGCCCCGGCCAGCACGGTGAGCTTGCGCATGAAAGCCACGGTGGTTCTCCCTCATCGATAGCGGTCATCCTGACAACGCGGACGAACCACCCGGAGGTTCCCCGTGTGACGAGCCCCAAAACCTCACCGCCCGGCGCGCCGAACCGGATCGCACGTGATCAGAGCCGGGACTCGCGTGATCAGAGCCGGGACTCGCGTGATCAGAGCCGGGACTCGCGTGTTTGGGGTCGGGACTCGCGTGGCTGGGCCGGTCTCGCGAGTTCCGGCTTGAATCACGTCAGTGACGGGTCTGATCACGCGAGATCCGGGCCCGGTCACGCCAGTTCCGGCGCCGGTCACGCCGGATCGCGCTCAGGTCGCTCGGCCCGCTCCGCCAGGCGTTTGATCGTCGACAGGCGGGCTGCCCACTGGGCGGCGATGCCGTCCATCCAGCGGGCCGTCGCCTCGAGACCGGCCGGGCGGACCCGGTAGCGGCGCTCGCGGCCGTCGCGGCGGGCGGTCACCAGACCGGCCTGGTCGAGCACCGCGAGGTGCTTGACCACGGCCTGCCGGGTGACCGGGAGTTCGTCGGCGAGCACGGTCGCCGACGCGTCGCCGCGCCGGGAGAGGCGATCGAGGATCAGCCGTCGCGTCGGGTCGGCCAGCGCGGCGAAGACCGCCTCGGCGGCGGCGGGCTCGGCAGCGGCGGGCTCGGCAGCGGCGGGCTCGGTCGTCATACCGCCAGTTTCTCGGACCGCTCCTTCAGCGCCCGCACGACACCCGCCCAGCCCCCGGTGTGGCTTTCGTAGGTGTCGTCGGCCGACGGCACCGGGGCCGGTTCCCGCGTGGTGAAGCCGCTTTCCACGACCGTCAGCCGGGTGCCGGCCGCCTCGGCGGCGAGGGTGAACTCGACCAGCGTCGAGTTGGTCTCGGTCGCGACCTCGCCCGGGAACCCGCTGGCCCACCGGTAGGCGAGCCGTCGCGGCGGCTCGACGTCGACGATCTTGGTCAGGAACGTGCCGTGCTCGCCGTGGTCGAGGCGCATGATCCCGCCCGGCCGCAGGTCGATCTGCGCCGGCTCGCCCTGGCCGAACCAGTCGCCGACGTGCTCGGGCTCGGTCAGGATCGCCCACACCCGCTCTCGCGGCGCGTCGATCACGATCTCCTGCTCGATCCGGTCCTCACTCATGCCTGCTCCTCACGTCGATTGCGGTATGCAACCCCAGGGTTGCACGACACCGGTCGAGGCGCAACCCGTCAGTTGCACTTCACGCCGAAATCCGCGTGCGGACACCCTCCGCGGCCGCTTAGGCTCGCGATCATGCGCGACCTGGCCACCTTGCCGAAGGCCCACCTGCACGTCCACCTGGAGAGCACCATCCGGCCGGGCACGCTCCGCGAACTGGGCGAAGCCAACGGCGTCGACGTCCCGGACGAGCCCCCGGTGTTCGACGGCTTCCGCGCCTTCGCCGACTACAACGCGCTCATCCGGTCCTGCCTCCAGCGCCCCGGCGACTTCGAGCGGATCGCCCGCGAGTACTGCGAAGACGAAGCCGCGCAGGGCACGCGCTACGCCGAAGTGACCTTCACCGCCGCCTCGCACGGCGAACGGCTCGGCGACCTCGAGATGCCACTGGAATCCGTCCTCAAAGGACTGTCCGAAGCGGACCACGGGCTCGAGTGGCGGCTGCTGCTCGACCACTCCCGCCGACGCTCGGTCGAACGCGCCGAGCGCACCCTGGACCTCGCCCTGAAGTACGACGAAGTCTTCGCGATCGGCATGGCGGGTGAAGAAAACCACTCGCTCCGGCCGTTCGCGACGGTCTTCGAGAAGGCCCGCGCCGGCGGGATCCACCTGCTCCACCACACCGGCGAAGACGCCGGGCCCGACAGCATCCGCGAAGCGCTGGAGGTGGGCCGCACCGAACGGCTCGGCCACGGCATCCGCGTCCTCGACGACCCCGGGCTGGTGCGGGAGGTCCGCGACCGGGGCCTGGCCCTGGAGGTCTGCCCGTCCTCGAACGTGACGCTGGGCCTGGTGCCCTCGCTGCCCGAGCACCCGCTCCCCCGGCTCCGGGAAGCCGGGCTGACCGTCACGCTCAACACCGACGTCCCGTCGGTCACCGGCGCGGCCCTCGCCGAGGAATACGCCCGCGTGCGGCGAGCTTTCGGTTACGACGACGCCGCGATGGCCGACTTCGCCCGCGCGAGCGTCACCGCGTCCTTCGCCCCCGAAGCGACCAAGACGAAACTGCTGCGCGACATCGACGCGTGGCTCACACCGGCAGCAGACGGGTGACCAGCGCCGAAAGCTGGTGCACCGTGCGGCACTCGTGCATCTCCACGACGTCGGCGTACTCCAGCGCCGCCGAGTCCCCGGTCGACCACAGCGACCGCCGCTCCGGGTTGAGCCAGTAGACGTGCCGGGCGCGGGCCTTGATCGCGCGGACGGCGTCGAGGTTCGGGTCGCCGCCGTTGGTGCGGGCGTCGCCGAGGATCAGCACCGACGTCCGGGGACCGACCGCGTCGAGCCAGTTCGCCGTGAACTGGCTCAGGGAGCCGCCGTAGTCGCTGTGGCCGTCCCAGCGCACCAGCGCGGCTTCGGACAGCATCCGCGCGCCCAGGTGCTCGGGGTCGGCCACGCCGGTGGTGACCAGGTGGGTGACCTCGTCGGCACTGTCGACGAAGGCGAACACGCGGATCTTGCTGAACTGGTCGCGCAACGCCTGCACCAGCAGCATGGTGAAGTTCGCGAACCCCGCCACCGAGCCGGAAAGATCGCACAGCAGCACGATTTCCGGCCGTCCCGGCCGCCGGTGACGGTAGGCCGGGCGCAGCGGCACCCCGCCGGTCGACAGCGACCGCCGCAAGGTGCGCCGCAGGTCGATCTGCCCGCGCGTGGTGCGTTTGCGGCGGGCGGCCAGCCGCGTCGCCAGCTTGCGGGACAGCGGCTGAATCGTCCGGCGCAGCTCGGCCAGCTGGTTCCGGCTGGCGATGAGGAAGTCGACGCGGTCCGGCGCGGGCGCGATGGCGTGCTTGGCGACACGCTCGCGACCGCGGACCTCGGCCGCCCGGCGACGCGCCTCGGTGCGGACCTGCCCACGGAAGCCTTCGACGCGGCGGCGGATCTCGTCGCGGTCGAGCCGGTCGGTGAACTCGCCGCGCGCGCCGCCACCGCGGACCGCGGCCAGCACGCGCGCGATCAGGGTCTGCGGCTGGAGCCGCTCCAGCGTCTGGTGGGCGGAGAAGCCCCCGCCCGGTCCGGACGCCGAGCCGTACTGGCCCAGCATGTCGACCGCGAGCCCGGCCAGCTGGGACAGGGCCTGTTGGTCGCCGTCGGCGAGGGCCGTGGCGAGCTCCTCGCGCAGCTCGTCCAGCGTCGACGGCTGGTCTTCGCGGGCTCGCTCGGGCGCGCCGATGCCCGCCGGGAAGTAGAGGTCGAACGCGGCGTCGAACACCGCGCGCTGCCCGCCGCGGCGGACCAGCGCCGCGGCCAGGCCTTCGCGGACCAGTTCACGGTCGTCGAGGCCGAGCACCTCCAGCGCGGCGGCGGCGTCGACCGTCTCGCTCGGCCCGGCCGGGATGCCCTGGGCCCGCAGTGCCTTGACGAACGACGCGAGCCGCTCCGGCACACCGCCGGTCACGACGCGTCCAGAACCTGTTCGAGCTGGAGCCCGGCACCCGCCTTGACGATGTCGTCCTGGTGCTTGAGCACGACGCCGAGGCTCTCGCGCACCACGCGCTCGTCCAGCGTCGAGGCGCCGAGCGCGAGCAGGGTGCGCGCCCAGTCGATGGTCTCCGCGACCGACGGCAGCTTGCGCAGGTCCATCGCGCGCAGCGCGGCGATCACCCGGACGACTGAATCGGCGAGGGCGGCGTCGATGCCGGGCACCTTGAGCCGGACGATGTCGCGTTCGAGGTCCTCGTCCGGGAAACCGATATGCAGGAACAGGCACCGGCGGCGCAGCGCCTCGGACAGCTCGCGCGTCGCGTTCGAGGTGAGCACGGCGAACGGCGCGCGCGTGGCGGTGATCGTGCCCAGCTCCGGCACGGTCACCTGGAAGTCGCCGAGCACTTCCAGCAGCAGGCCCTCGACCTCCATGTCGGCCTTGTCGGTCTCGTCGATCAGCAGCACGGTCGGCTCGTCGGAGGAGATCGCGGTGAGCAGCGGGCGGCGCAGCAGGAACTCCTCGCCGAAGATGTCGGTGCGGGCCTGCTCCCACGTCTCGTCGCGGCCGGCGGTGATCCGCAGCAGCTGCTTCGCGTGGTTCCACTCGTACAGCGCGCGGGCCTCGTCGATGCCCTCGTAGCACTGCAGGCGCACCAGCCGCGAGCCGCTGACTTGGGCGACGGCCTTGGCGAGCTCGGTCTTGCCGACGCCGGCAGGGCCCTCGACCAGCAACGGCTTGCCGAGCCGGTCGGCGAGGAACACGGTGGTCGCCACGGCGGTGGACGCCAGGTAGCCCGCCTCGGCCAGTTTGGCCGACACGTCGTCGACGGAGGTGAAGAATCCGGTGCCCACCACTGGCCTCCTAAGCGCTCGCTCACCCGAACTCTACCGGACCGCCGGGCCCAGCCGGGCGGGTCGGCGAAGGCAGCGGGCAAGTGGTCTGTCGCGGCTGGTCGTGCGCGCGACGACGACGAATGTGCCGTCCAGCGAGAGGACGCGGGCGATGTCCCACAGCGTGCCCTCGGTCGCGGCGCCGCCCCCGACCAGCGCGGAACGCCGGTTCTGGTGCGCCACCATCACTTCCGCGGTCGTGTCGCGATAGGACGTCGTGAGGGCTTCGGCGAGGTCCCGGGACGAGCCGTGGACGGTCGGCCTGGTTCAGCCGGCGAGGTATAGGTCGTTATACGTCGCGGGCGGGCTCAGGCGAACTTCGTCTTCGGCCGCTCCTGCAGCACGCCGTCGACGTAGACGTCCACCTTCTCGTCGGTGAACGCCACCAGGCCGGCGACGCGGGTGCTCTCGGGCAGCGGCGTCGGGTAGCTCCAGGCGAGGTCTTCGTGCCCGGCCACCGTGAAGTACTCCGTGGTGCCCTTGTACGGGCAGTGCGTCACGGTGTCCGTCTTCGCCAGCAGGTCCATCCGGACGTCCACGCGGGGCAGGTAGTAGCGGGTCGGCAGGCCGGTCTCGAACAGCAGGTGCGGCCGCACCGAGTCGGCGACGGTGACGCCGTCGACCTCGATCCGGACGTGCCGGGAACTCGGCAGGATGTCGACACGGACGCCGGGGTCCCGCGGATGCGTGAAGATCTGTTCGTCCTCTTCGAACCAGTCGAACGCCGCGAATTCGAACCGGACGTGGTCCCGTAGCTGTTCGATCGGCGAATCCGGGTGTTCCAGCGCGGCGTCCACCGCCTCGGCTCCGCCAACCTTTATCGTCGACAGAACACCATCTCCACGGCTCGGCGAGTGCGTCGTCCGGCCGGAGGGGGTGAGAACGCCGCTCACCACGTCCGCGCGTGGGAAGTAGTACGTCGGGTAGTAGGGAACTTCCCACACCAGGAGAGGGTGCACCGTGTCCGCGACGACCTGCCCGCCGAGGAACACCCGTACCCGCTTCGCGCCTTGTGCCACGCGGACCCGGCCGCGTACCGGAGTGCTCATGCCCCGGTCAACGGGTCCCGGCCGGGCGGTATTCCGGCGGGACCGCGGCCGGGACGGCTAGCGTGGCAGGCAGTAGGAAAACGACAGGAGGCGGGCACGGGTGGCCGGCGTAGAAACTCCCGCGGTCGGTACCCCCGCCGGGATGCGCAAGATCAACCAGCGGGCGGTGCTCGACCTGCTGCGCCGCGGCGGACCGGCGACCCGGCCGCAGGTGGCGAAGGACACCGGGCTGTCGAAGCCCACGGTCAGCCAGGCCCTGCTGGCGCTCGAAGCCGCGGGGCTGGCGCGGCCCACCGGGCAGACCTCGACCGGCACCGGGCGGTCGGCCGTGCTGTACGAGGCCGACCCCACCGCGGGATACGTGCTGGGCGTCGACATCGGCCGCGAGCACCTCCGCGTCGCGGTGTCGGACCTCGGCCGCACGCTCGTGGCGCGCCGCGACGAGCGCAACACGGCGCGGTCCGGGGCGGCGCTGGTGACCGCGGTCGGGAAGATCGCCGCCGACGCCGTCGCCGAAGCGGGTCTGACCGCCGCCGACATCGTGCTCCGCGTGGTCGGCTCGCCCGGCGTCGCCGACCCGGAGAAGCGGTGCTTCCGGCACGCGCCGAACCTGCCCGGCTGGGGCCGGGCCGGGCTGATCGACGACCTCGAGGCCGCGCTCGGCCCTGGCCTGGTGGTGGAGAACGACGCGAACCTCACCGCCGTCGGGGAATGGGAGAGCGGGGCCGCGCGCGGCGCGTCGGTGTTCGGCTGCATCACGATCGGCACCGGCGTCGGCATGGGCCTGATGGTCGACGGCCGGGTGTTCCGCGGCGCGACCGGCGCGGCGGGCGAGATCGGCTACCTGCCCTACGGCCGCACGCGCGCGGCCGACGAGCCCGGCACCCCGCCTGCGCGCGGGCACCTCGAAGAGGCGACGGCGGCCCAGTCCGTCGTCCGCGGCGCCCGTGAACTCGGCCTGGGCACGGCGAAATCGGCCCGCGAGGTCTTCCGGCTGGCCCGCGAAGGCGACGAGCTCGCCCGGCGCGCGGTGGAGACGGAGGCCGACCGACTGGCTTACACGATCGCCTCGGTGGCGGCGGTGATCGACCCCGAGCTGATCGTGCTGGGCGGCGGCATGGGCACGGCCGCGGACCTGCTGCTCGAGCCGATCGACCGGGCCCTGCGCGCGTTCACCCCGCTGGTGCCGAAGGTGGTCCAGGGCGAGCTGGGCGAAGAAGCGGTGCTGACCGGCGCGATCAGCGTCGGGCTGCGGGCGGCGGAAGGCCTGGTCTTCGATCGCCGCGTCGGCGCGGCTTAGGCGCGCGCGGCGGCCGGTGGTACTGTGCCGCTCGTTACCAATCCGACCACAGTCACGGCCGAATGGCTTCGTGGCAACGGTTGCGTGCCGCACCGGGGGTCGGCCTACTTTTCTGACTTCGGGTTCGGCGCGAGTCCGCGCCGAGCCTCCAGTGCCGGCTCCCAGCACCGGCGGCGAACCGGGGGCGAAGAGCTTTCCGCACTCGAGTCGTCCACCTTCAGCTCCGCCGTGAGCGTGCCGCTGGGAGGCGTCCATCCGCGGCGTGGAGGATCGAGATGACCGAGAACGCCAGCATCAGGCAACGGGTTCGCGAGCGCGCGGCCAAGACGGGTGAGTCCTACCCCACGGCCCGGCGCCACGTCGTGGCCGAACCCCGGCCGGCGACCGTCGTGATCGCCGTCGCCCAGACGGCACTCCGTCCCGACCCGCGTTCCCGTGCGCAGCTGCGCGAAAGCGGCGCGCGCGTGCGGGAACTCGTGCGCGAGGCGGCGGGCGCCGGCGCCGCGCTGGTCCAGTTCCCCGAGGGCGCGCTGACCTCGCCGCACAGGCGCGCCATGTCGGGCGGGGGCCCCGGAGCCGATTGGCCCGCCGTCGACCGGGCCGCCCTCGCCGCGGAACTCGACGCGGTCGCCGAGACGGCCCGGGAACTGGGCATCTGGGTCGTGGCCGGGGGAATCGACTTCGCCGGCGACGATCCGCGCCCGACGAACGCCCTGTTCGTGATCTCCGCGCACGGCGCGCTGGCCGGCCGCTACGACGAACGCATGCTGTCCAGGACGAAGACGGCGTTCCAGTACCGGGCCGGGACGCGCCCGTTCGTGTTCGAGGCGCGCGGGGCCCGGTTCGGCTGCGCGCTGGGCATGGAGACGCAGTACCCCGAGCTGTTCTCCGCCTACGAGCGGGCGGACGTCGACTGCGTCCTGCTTTCCACGGCGGGCAACCCCGAAGTACCCGGGGGCTTCGTGACCGACGCGGCCGGGCACGCGGCGGCGAACTCCTTCTGGGTCGGCTACTCCGGCCCGGCGCAGGCCGGCGAACCGCCGTCGGGCGTGCTCTCGCCGTCCGGCACCTGGGTGGCGCGCTGCGCCCCCGCCACCGAAGGCATCGTGGTCACCGTGATCGACACGGCGCTCGGGGATCAGGCGCGGTCGTGGCGCCGGGCCGTCCGCGCGGCGGCCGCCGGACACGCCTAAGCGGCGCGCCACGCCTGTCCGCCGGTCGACAGCCGCCACGGGGTCAGGCGCAGCACCGTGATCTTCGGGTCCCGGTGGTCCTCGCCGCCGAGGATCTTCGGGTCGTAGCCGAGGGGTTCCGGCGCGGTCGCGAACAGGTCCCACAGGGACTTGCGGCTCGCCTCGTCGTCGGCGAACTCGGCGCGGCACTCCGCCACCGCGACATCGTGCCGCGGGTCCCAGTACGAGCACGAGACGTACGGCGACGCCGCGAGGTGCGCGAGCTTGAGCGGCGTCGGCCGGGTGAACAGCCGGCCGGTCAGGCCGTCGGGCGTCCGCTCCCAGATCGGGTGGACGATCCGCGACCGCGGCCTCCCCCGCCGGTCGACGGTCACCAGCGTGCACCAGACGATCCGGTGCGCCACGCGGACGAACGCTTCGGCCAGCTCGGGAGGAACTCTGCTAGATTCCACAACCATGGTTGTGCATCCTAGGCCGGAAGACCTCGATCTGTCACTGACCGCCCTCTTCGCGGGCTGGGCGATGACCGACGAGGTGCAGCGGCGGCTGGCCGGGCGCGGCTCCGGCGACCTGCGGTTCAACGACGGCGTCGTGATCCAGCACGTCCTCGCCGCGCCGCTGTCGATCACCGCGCTGGCCGAGCGGATGGGCGTGACGCAGCAGGCGGCGTCGAAGGCCGTCGCCGATCTCGAACGCCGCGGGCTGCTGCGCCGCGACCCCGACCCGGCGGATGCCCGGACCAAGCTCCTGCACCTCACCGGGCACGCGCTGGCCGCCGTCGAAGAGACCCGCGTGCTGCGGCGGGAACTCCAGGAGGAGCTGGTCGCCGAATACGGCACCGAGCGCGTCGGCGACGCGCGGGCCCTGCTGGCGTCGGTCATCGGCCGCTTCGGCGGCGGTGACGCGATCCGCGCCCGGCGGGTCCGCCCGCCGCGGTGATGACGTCGCGGGTAATCGACGGGCACCCCGGGCGGGCGGCAGGATCGGCGCCATGAGCGAAACCGCGAAGAACCGGATGATCGTCCTCGACTGCCTGGAAAACCTGTTCGTGCACAAGGACTTCGACGCCGCGAAGGCCGCACTGCACCCAGACTTCGTCACGCACAGCCCCGGGCTCCCCTCCGGCCGCGAGGCGTTCACCGAAGCCGTGAAGAACTCCCCGCTCGCCGGCGCGGACGCGGAGATCAAGCAGGTCGCCGCCGACGGCGACCTCGTCATGGTCCACCTGCGCCTCCGGCGCCCGGAAAGCGAACTCGCGGTCGTCGACATCCTGCGCGTCGAGAACGGCCTGCTCGTCGAGCACTGGGATGTCAAGCAGCCCGTCTAGCGGGTGATCACGCAGGTCCCCGACGCCGTGGCGAGCAGCCTGCCCTCGGCGTCGCGGATCTCCCCCTCCGCGAACGCGATCCGCGAACCCTCCTTCACGACGCGGCCCGTGGCCCGGATCTCGCCGCGACCCGCGTGGATCGCCCGCAGGTAGCTCACTTTCAGTTCCACCGACGCGTAGCCGACGCCGGCCGGCAGCGTCGTGTGCACCGCGCAGCCGACCACCGAGTCCAGCATCGTGGCCGCCACGCCGCCGTGGACCATGCCGATCGGGTTGTACAGCGACTCGTCCGGCTCGAGGACCGCGACGACCTCGCCGGCCGCCACGCGCTCCCAGCGCATCCCGAAGTGCGCGGCGATCGGCGCGGCCGGGACGCGGCCTTCCGCGATCGCCGTCATGTACTCCAGGCCGGACATCGTGGCGCCGAGCCGGGCGGTCGGCAGCGGGTCCTGCCAGGTGACAGTCTTCGAACGGGTCCGCGCTTCGGCGGCGACGTCGGTCATCTCGGCTCCTCGACTATGACAAGTGTCTTAACGGGCAGCTTCACGCCGCGCGCCCGGCAGGTCAAGCGGGGCGTGACCGAGGACACCGGCGGCGAGGGCGGAACCATCCGGGCGCGCCCACCTCGACCAGCCCGCGTCCGCGACCGGAGACCGGTAACGTGCGGGCATGACGGGATTGCCGGAGACCATCACCGCGTGCCTGTTCGATCTCGACGGAGTGCTGACCGGGACGGCGGTTCTCCATCGTGAAGCCTGGAAGCGGACGTTCGACGAGTTTCTTCGCGGCCGCGACGGCGCCGGGTTCGCCGAGTTCACCGACCTCGACTACGCAGCCTTCGTGGACGGCCGTCCCCGCGCCGACGGCGTGCGGGAATTCCTGCGGTCGCGCGGGATCGTGCTACCCGAGGGCGAACCGGACGACCCGGTGGACGCCCCGACCGTCAACGGCGTCGGCAACCGGAAGAACGAACTGGTGCTCAAGATCATCGACGAGCGCGGCGTGAACCCCTACCCCGGTTCCGTCCGCTACCTCGACGCGGTCAAGGCCGCGGGCCTGCGCATCGGCGTCGTGACGTCGTCGGCGAACGGCGCCAAGGTCCTCGACGGGGGCGACCTGAGCAAGTACGTGGAAGCCCGCGTCGACGGGATCGTCATCCGCGAGCAGCACCTCAAGGGCAAGCCGGCGCCGGACTCGTTCCTGGCCGGGGCCGCGGCGCTCGGCGTCGAACCCGCGCACGCGGCCGTGTTCGAGGACGCCCAGTCCGGCGTCCAGGCCGGGAAGGCCGGCGGCTTCGGCTACGTCGTCGGCGTCAACCGGGCGAACCAGGCCGAAGAGCTGCGGGCCCACGGGGCCGACATCGTCGTCGACGACCTCGCCGACCTCCTGGAGGACCGATGACCCGACGATCACACGGCTACGAGTGCTCGCCGTGGGAGCTGCGGTGGCGCGGCATGGACGTCGACGCCCTGCAGCGCACCGAATCGGCGTTCGCGTTGTCCAACGGCCACATCGGGCTGCGCGGCACCCTCGAGGAGGCCGAGCCGCGAGGGCTGCCCGGCACCTACCTCAACGGTTTCTACGAGCAGCACGAACTCCCCTACGCCGAAGCGGGCTACGGTTACCCCGAAGAGGGCCAGACCGTCGTCAACGTGACCGACGGCAAGATCATCCGGCTGCTCGTCGAAGACGAGCCGCTGGACATGCGCTACGGCGCCGCCACCGCGCACGACCGGGTGCTCGACTTCCGCACGGGCACCCTCAGCCGGACCACGGAATGGTCGTCGCCGACCGGGCGGCGGGTCCGCGTGCACACCGAACGCCTGGTCTCGTTCACCCAGCGCGCGGTCGCCGCGATCCGGTACGAGGTCGAGCCGCTCGACGAGGACCTGCAGCTGGTCGTCCAGTCCGACCTGCTGGCCAACGAGCCGATCGAATCCGACACCAGCGACCCGCGGGTGGCCGCCGCGCTGGAGTCCCCGCTGGTGAGCCAGTTCCACCGCGCGTCCGAGTACAACGCCGTGCTGGTGCACCAGACCCGCCGGTCCGGGCTGCGGATGGCCGCGGCCATGGACCACAAGATCGAGGTGGACGACGGCATCCGCGCCCGCATCCACGCCGAGGAGGACCTCGCGCGGCTCACCGTCGCGATCGACGTCCCGAAGGGCGGCCGGCTGCGCATCACCAAGTTCCTCGCCTACGGCTGGTCGGCGCAACGCTCGGTGCCCGCGCTGCGGTCGCAGGTGGAGGCCGCGCTGGCGGGGGCCCGCCAGACCGGCTGGAAGGGCCTGCTCTCCGAGCAGCGCCGGTTCCTCGACGACTACTGGGCCACGTCCGACATCGAGATCGACGGCGATCCCGAACTGCAGCAGGCCGTCCGCTTCGCCCTCTTCCACCTCCTGCAGGCCGGGGCCCGCGGCGAGAGCCGCGCGATCCCGGGCAAGGGCCTGACCGGTCCCGGCTACGACGGGCACGCCTTCTGGGACACCGAATCGTTCGTCCTGCCGGTGCTCACCTACACCATCCCGGACGCGGCCCGCGACGCCCTGCGCTGGCGTCACTCCACAATGGACAAAGCGCGGGAGCGCGCGCACCAGCTGGGCCTGCGCGGCGCGGCGTTCCCCTGGCGGTCCATCAACGGCGCCGAGTGCTCGGCGTACTGGCCGGCCGGCACGGCGGCGTTCCACGTCAGCGCGGACATCGCCGACGCCGTGCAGCGCTACCTCGACGCGACCGGCGACGAGAAGTTCGAGCGCGCCTACGGCGTCGAACTGCTGCTGGAAACCGCGCGGCTGTGGGCGTCACTGGGCCACCACGACCGGCACGGCGCGTTCCGCATCGACGGCGTCACCGGGCCGGACGAGTACTCGGCGGTGGCGGACAACAACGTCTACACGAACCTGATGGCGCGGCGGAACCTCCTGGCCGCGGCGGACTCGTGCGAGCGGCACCCGGACGTGGCGGCGCGGTTCGGCGTCGACACCGTCGAACTGGACACGTGGCGCGCGGCCGCCGCGGCGATGTTCGTGCCCTACGACGAAGAACTCGGCGTCCACCCCCAGTCGGAAGGGTTCCTCGACCACGACGAGTGGGACTACGCCGGCACCGACCTCGCCCACTACCCGCTCCTGCTGCACTACCCGTACTTCGACCTGTACCGCAAGCAGGTCGTGAAGCAGGCGGACCTGGTGCTGGCGCTGCACATGTGCGGCGACTCGTTCAGCCACGACGAGAAGGCCCGCGACTTCGCGTACTACGAGGCGAGGACCGTGCGCGACTCCTCGCTGTCGGCGGGGACGCAGGCCGTCATCGCGGCCGAGGTCGGCCACCTCGACCTGGCCTACGACTACCTCGCCGAAGCCGCGCTGACCGACCTGCACGACGTGCACAACAACGTCCGCAACGGCCTGCACATGGCGTCGCTGGCCGGGGCGTGGCAGGGCGCGGTGGCCGGGTTCGGCGGCCTGCGCGACCACGGCGGGACGCTGTCGTTCGCTCCCCGGCTACCGCCGCAGCTGGCCCGGATCACCTTCCGCCTGATGTTCCGCGGCACCCGGTTCCAGGTCGAGATCGACCCCGACCAGGCGACCTACCACGTGCTCGCCGGCGACCCCATCGAAGTGCTGCACCACGGCGACCGCGTCACGGTCACCGCCATACCCCGCCAGCTCGCGATCCCGAAGATCGACGCGGGCGAGCCGCCGAAGCAGCCGGCCGGCCGCGCCCCGATGCGGCGCGACTCCGAGAAGGTGCGCCAGTACGCGGAACCGACCAACCCGGTCACCGCGGAAGGTCGCTGACGGCGTCGCCGTGCGCCTCCCGCCCGGGTGGGGCCGGCACTTCTTCGGTCCCGCCCGGGTTCACGTCCGGGTCCGGCGCGGTGGGCACGTCGTGCGTCAGCTGGCCGGGCTTCGGCAGCTTTGGGAGCTCGTCTTCGTCGTCGTGGGCGTGGCTGCGCTGCTGCTGGGTCATGTCTTCCGGAATACCCCGTTTTCCCGGTCCGGGCCAGGGGTCAGGCGGCCTTCGACCGCCGCCGGGCCGCCGCGACCGCCTTGTCCTGCAGGGTGAGGAGCAGGCCGTCGCGGGTGGACCAGGGGCAGATCGTCACCTTGCCGCCCGCGACCGTCAGCAGCGCCTCCGCCACGATCGCGCCCGCGAGCGCCTGGTGGGCGCGGCTGCGGGAGATACCCGGCAGCTCCGCCCGCCTCGACGGCGGCAGCGCGGCGAGCCGGGGGATCCAGGCCCGCAGGTCGCCGAGCCGCAGTTCGTGGCACTTCCCCGGGCGGGCGCCGGCCAGCCGCGCGAGCTGCCGCAGCACCTTCGAGCAGCCGACGACCCGCGGGTCGTCGACGTCCGCGGCCCCCAGCGTCGTGGTCACCACGTCGAGCGCGTGCGTGCGCAACGCCTTGACCTGCCGGTTCGACACGCGCTCGGACGGCAGCCAGTCACGCGTCATCGACCGGGCGCCCAGCGGCAGCGAGCGCGCGAACGCGGCCTTCTCGCCGTGGCCGGCGGCCAGTTCGACCGTCCCGCCGCCGATGTCGAGCACCAGCAGCGGCCCGGCGGCCGCGCCGTACCAGCGCCGGGCGGCCACGTAGGCCAGTTCGGCTTCGTGGCGGCCGGACAGGAACCGCAGCTCGACACCGGTCTCGCCGGCGACGTGCCGGACGACGTCGGCCGCGTTGGCCGCGTCGCGGATCGACGACGTCGCCAGCGGATAGATGCCGCTGATGCCGTGGCGGTACGCGGTGGACATGCCCGCGGCGACGGCCGACGTGACGGCGGCGATGCCGCGATCGGTGAGCCGGCCGCGGCCGTCGAGCTCGCGGTCGAGACGCAGCCGCGTCTGGTGGTTCAGCACCGGCTCCTGGGGTGAGCCGGCCACCGGCACCACCACCAGCCGGGCACTGAACGAACCGACGTCCAGCACGCCCACCGTGGGCTCTTCGATTTTTCGCACAGCTCGGCGCACCTCACTTCCGCCCGGTGAATATCCCCAGTCCTACAGGCCGAAACCAGCAATGATGTCCGATCTCACGCTCCCGTGTCGGGTATTCACGCCATTGGGCGCGGTTATGACGCGAAGGTCACAGTGCGATAACCCGATCGAGTGAACGTCGGTACGCTGGACACGATTCGGTAACGCCTGCCGGCGGAGCTTCGACCTACCAGGCATCGGAACCGGTGTGGAGCAGGGCAAAGTGAGCGAACCACCCGAGCGGCGAGCCGAGCTCGTGCGCCCGGCCGTCGTCGTGCTCGCGGTCGTGGCCGGGCTCGGCTGCGTGCTGCTCGGCGTCACCGCGGTGCTCAACCCGGCCGCGACGGTCGCGCCCGGCGCGGTGGCGGACAGGCTCGTCGCGAGCGGGGCGGGCGCCCCACCGGCGGCGCTCAAGATCCCCGACCTCGGCCTGACGCTCGACCACGTGGTCGCCCTCGGCCGGATCGCCGGCCGCCGCGAGCAGCCCGGCACGGCCCTCGGCATCGGCTGGTTCGCCGACGGCCCGGTCCCCGGCGCCCCCGGCGTCGCGGTGCTGTCCGCCCACGCCGGCTTCGGCTACACCACCGGCGCGTTCGCCGGCCTGGGCAAGCTGAAGCCGGGCGCCACGATCACCGTCCGCGACGTCACCAGCCACGAAGCCCGCTTCACCGTCCGGAGGACGGCGCTGTTCCCGGCGGACGAGCCGGACAGCACGCTGGTGGCCCCCGAGGGCCGGGGCCCGGAGCTGCGCCTGATCACCAGCGACGGAACCCACGACAACGCCGGGCTCAGCGGCGAGCGGATCGCCGTCTACGCGGTCCCGGCCTGACGCTCGCCGCCGCGGGCCCGGCGCCTCAGCCGATCAGCTCGCGCAGCTGTGACACCGCCGCCACCCGCGCCTCGCGGCCCGGCTGCAGGGGGTTCACCACCACCGTCGTCGCTCCTGCCGCGGCGAAGGCCGCCAGCCGCTCCTTCACGTAGCCGGCCGGGCCGACCAGGGAGATCGCGCGCAGCAGCTCGAGCGGCACCGCCGCCGCGGCCTCTTCCTTCTTGCCGTCCAGGTAGAGGTCCTGGATCAGCTTCGCTTCGGCCTCGTAGCCGTAGCGGCACGCCAGCGCGTTGTAGAAGTTCTTGCCGCGCGCGCCCATCCCGCCGATGTACAGGGCCAGGAACGGCCGCACGTGGTCGAGCAGCGGCTCGACGTCGTCGCCGATCGCCAGCGCCACCGTGACGAACGTGTCCAGCTCGCCCAGCCGTGGGTCGCGCTTGGCCTTGCCCTCGGCCAGGGAGGCGCCCCAGACGTCGGCCGCCTTCTCCGGGTGGAAGAAGATCGGCTGCCAGCCCTCCGCGATCTCGGCGGTGAGCGCGACGTTCTTCGGGCCGAGCGAGGCCAGCAGCACCGGGATCCGCTCCCGCACCGGGTGGTTGATCAGCTTGAGCGGCTTGCCGAGCCCGGTGCCCTGCTCCGGCGGCAGCGGGATCGTGTAGTGCTTGCCCTCGTGCACGACGCGTTCGCGGCGCCACACCTGGCGGCAGATCTCGACGATCTCGCGGGTGCGGCCCAGCGGGGCGTCGTACTTCACGCCGTGGAACCCCTCGATGACCTGCGGGCCCGACGCGCCGAGGCCGAGGATGAACCGGCCGTCGGAGACGAAGTCGAGCCCGGCCGCGGTCATCGCGGTCAGCGTCGGCGTGCGGGTGTAGATCTGGAAGATGCCGGACGCCAGCTGGACGCGCTCGGTCTTGGCCGCGAGGTACCCGAGCTGGCTGACCGCGTCGAACGAGTACGCCTCCGGCACGAAGACGACATCGAGGCCGGCCTTTTCCAGTTCGACGATATCGGCGACGCTTTCGGCGAACCCGCCGGCGTAGCTGATCGAGGTCCCGATCTTCATGACATCCTCCCGGACTAAGCGTGCGCTTAGCCTAGCCGGGAACCACCGTGCCCCGCACCTCCCCGAAGCCGATCCGCGTC
Organism: Amycolatopsis sp. NPDC051128; assembly: GCF_040682715.1. NCBI lineage: Bacteria > Bacillati > Actinomycetota > Actinomycetes > Pseudonocardiales > Pseudonocardiaceae > Amycolatopsis > Amycolatopsis sp. NPDC051128. Next base: position 77,380 of record NZ_JBFBBN010000002.1, read on the forward strand.
ACACCCGGGCCCGGGGCCGTCGCGCTGATCGTCACCTCGTCGCCGTCCTCCAGGAACGTCCGGGTCACCCCGCCCGGCAGCTCGAACGGCTCCCGGCCACCCCACGACAGCTCCAGGAACGAGCCACGCTGGGCACGCTCCGGGCCGGTCACCGTGCCCGACGCGAACAGGTCGCCCGTCCGCAGGCTCGCGCCGTTGACCGTCAGGTGCGCCAGCTGCTGCGGAGCCGTCCAGTACTGCGAGGCGAACGGCGGGCTCGACACCAGGTGACCGTTCAGCCGGATCTCCAGTGCCAGGTCGAGCCCCCACTTCTCCGCGGTGCGCAGGTACTCGAACGGCTCCGGGTCCTGCGGCGGGCCGTCGACGCGCGCGTGCTCCAGCGCGGCGAGCGGGACGATCCACGGCGACACCGACGTCGCGAACGACTTGCCGAGGAAGGGGCCGAGCGGCTGGTACTCCCAGGCCTGGATGTCGCGCGCCGACCAGTCGTTGACCAGGCACACCCCGAAGACGTGGTCCGCGAAGTCCGCGGTGGACACTCGGGTGCCCACAGTGGACGGAACGCCGACGACGAACCCCACCTCCGCCTCGATGTCCAGCCGCTGCGAAAGACCGAACGAAGGAGCGTCGGCGTTGCGCGGCTTGCGCTGCCCGTGCGGGCGCACGACCGGCGTGCCGGACGCGACGACCGTGCCCGCCCGGCCGTGGTAGCCGATCGGCAGGTGCTTCCAGTTCGGCGGCAGCTCGGCGGCGTCGGGCCGGAAGATCTTGCCGGCGTTGAGGGCGTGGTGCTCGCTGGAGTAGAAGTCGACGTAGTCGGCGACCTCGAACGCCAGGTGCGTCGTCACCTCGGCCATCGCCACCAGGTGGGGCCGCAACCGGTCGGCGTACCGGGGTTCGGTCAGCCATTCCCGGACGCTCTCGCGGACCTCCCGCCAGGTGGCCGGCCCCGCCGCCAGCAGCGGGTTGAGCACGCCCGCGGTGAGCAGCGGGGCGAACGCCGACGCCGTCTCGGCGGCCGCGGCGGTCAGGTCGAGCACGTGCTCGCCCACCCGCACCCCGATCCGGCGTTCGGGCGCCCCGGCCACCGAAAACGCGCCGTAGGGCAGGTTGTCCAGGCCGAACGGCGTGTCGTCGGCGACGTCGAACCAGGTCACGTTCACTCCTCGTCCCGGACGGCCCGCGCCGCCACCCAATCGGCCACGACGTTCGCCAGCACCGGCAGGGGCAGCGTTCCGCTCCCGAGCACGACGTCGTGGAACTCGCGGATGTCGAACCGCTCGCCCAGCGCCCGCTCGGCCTCCGCCCGCAGCCGCTCGATCTCCAGCCGGCCCACCATGTAGCTCAGCGCCTGCCCGGGATGCCCGGCGTAGCGGTCGATCTCCGCCTCGATCTCGAGTTGCGCCATCGGCGTGTGCTCGACCAGGTAATCGACGGCCTGCTGCCGGCTCCAGCCCAGCGCGTGCAGGCCGGTGTCCACCACCAGCCGCGCGGCCCTCATCGAATCCTGGGTCAGCAGGCCGAGCCGGGCGACGTCGCCGGAGTACAGGCCCATCTCGTCGGCCAGCCGCTCGGCGTACAGGCCCCAGCCCTCGGCGTAGGCGTTGAACATGCCGATCCGCCGCAGCAACGGCAGCTCCCGCAGCTCCTGCGCCAGGCTGAGCTGGAAGTGATGCCCCGGCACGGCTTCGTGGAACGCGATCGCCTCGCTCAGCGTCCGCTGCCGCTGGTCCGCGTCCCGCGTGTTGGCGTAGTACGTGCCCGGCCGCGAACCGTCGAGCGACGGCTCGATGTAGTAGGCGATCGACCCGCTTTCGGCCTCCGCGGCGGGCGCCGGAGCCACCTCGCACCGCTGCTCCGGAACGCGCGAAAACCATTGGGGCGCCACGGCTTCCGCCCGCGCGATCGTGGCCCGGGCCGTATCCAGCAGCTCGTCACCGTCCCGCCAGCGCAACGCCGGGTCCGTGCGGATCCGCTCGAAGATCTCGGCGAGGTCGGTCGTGCCGAACACCTTCGCGCCCAGCTCGCGGTACTCCGCCGCCAGCCGGTCGATGATCGCCAGCCCGGTGTCGTGCAGGTCCTGCGCCGTGCGCTCGGTCGTCGTCTCGGCCCGGATCAGCGCCGCGTACCGCTCCGGCCCGCCCGGCAGGTCACCGATGCCGGGTGAGGTCTCCGGCCGCGCGACCGGGACCACCTCGTCGGCCAGGAAGTCCCGGTACCGCCCGTACGCGGGCCGCACCACCTCGGCCAGCAACCGGTCGCGCTCGGCCTCGAGCCCGTGGACCGGCACCTTCAGCGGGTCGTCCTCCGGGGCGGCGAGGTACCGCTCGACGTAGCCGACGCCGATGCGCGCCAGGAACTCCGGCGGCGTCAAGCCCTCGGCGAGCGCCGCCCGCTGCCGTTCGATCAACTGGTCCAGGTACGTGCCGACCGCGGCGAGCCTGCTCAGGTAGCCGCGGGCCTTGGCCTCGTCGTCGAGCACCGTCTGCGGCAGTGCCATCAGCAGTTCGAGGGCCGGCGCGGCCAGCCCGTCGCTCACCGCGATGTCGGCCCGGCCGGAGTCGAGCACGTCGATCAGGGTGCGCGCCTGCCAGATCACGACGTCGCGGGTGACGCGCTCGGCCTGCGCCAGTGCCGCCGCGTCGATCGCCTCCGCCCGCTCGATGAGGCCGGCGAGCCCGGCGCGGAACCGGGCGGCGGCTTCGGCGGTCTGGTCGGCGAGCTTGTCGTGCGTGCCCGGCAGGCCGTAGAGCGACGGGTACAGCGGCTGGGCCTCGAACATCAGCTCCAGGCACTCGTCGGCGAGCGAGTCCGGGGTGGCGTGGTGCCGCTCGAAGTCGAGCGCGACCAGCTCGTCGGCCGGCCGGCCGGGTGTGTCGAGCTGGGCCGCGACCCAGTCCGTGACGACCTTGGCCAGCGCGGACAGCGGCAGCATGCCGTGGCCCAGCACGACCTCGTGGAAGCCCCGGATGTCGAACCGCTCGCCCAGCTCCCGCTCGGCCTCGGCCCGCAGCCGCTCGATCTCCAGGCGCCCGACCATGTAGCCGAGCGCCTGCCCCGGCCAGGCGACGTACCGGTCGATCTCGGCCTCGATCTCCAGCCGCGCCATCGGCGTGTGCTCGACCAGGAAGTCGATCGCCCGGCGCCGGCTCCAGCCCAGCGCGTGCAACCCGGTGTCCACGACCAGCCGGCCCGCCCGCATCGAGTCCTGGGTCAGCATGCCCAGCCGCGCCACGTCGCCGGAGTACAGGCCCATCTCGTCGGCCAGCCGCTCGGCGTACAAGCCCCAGCCCTCGGCGTAGGCGTTGAACATGCCGATCCGCCGCAGCAACGGCAAATCCCGCAGCTCCTGCGCCAGACTGAGCTGGAAGTGATGCCCCGGCACGGCTTCGTGGAACGCGATCGCCTCGCTGGTGAACCGCGGGCGCTTCTCGGCCTCGTGGGTGTTGGCGTAGTAGGTGCCCGGCCGCGAACCGTCGAGGGACGGCTGGAGGTAATACGCGATCGTGCCGCTCGCCGCGTCGGCCTCCGGCACCGGCGCGACCTCGCACTTCTCCGCCGGGATGCGCGAGAACCACTGCGGCGCCACGGCTTCGGCACGGGCGATGGCGTCCCGGGCGGCGGTCAGCAGCTCGTCGCCGTCCCGCCAGCGCAGCGCCGGGTCGGTGCGCAGGTGCTCGAAGATCTCCGGGAGTTCGGTGGTGCCGAACACCTTCGCGCCCAGCTCGCGGTACTCCTCCCCGAGCTGTTCGATCAGCGCCAGCCCGGTTTCGTGCAGCTCCTGAGCCGTGCGCTCGGTCGTCGTCTCCGCGCGGATCAGCGCGGTGTACCGGTCGGCGCCGCCGGGCACGTGGCTGATCCCGGGTGCGGTGTCGGGCCGCCCGGCTGGTTCGACCTCGGTGCGCAGGAAGTCGCGGTACCGCGCGTACGCGGGCCGCACGACTTCGGCGAGCAGGCGGTCGCGTTCGGCCTCGAAGTTCTCGACGGCCGCGCTTGTGCCCACCTTCAGCGGGTCGCTGTCCGGCGCGGCGAGGTAGCGGTCGACGTACTCGGCACCGACCCGGGCGAGGTACGCCGGCGGCACGAGCCCTTCGGCCAGGCTCTCGCGTTGCCGCTCGGTCAGCGTTTCGAGGAACGTCTCGATCCCGGCGAGCCGGGCCAGGTAGCCGCGCGCCTTCTTCTCGTCGTCGAGCTGGTAGTACGGCAGGTACAGAAGCAGCCCGAGCGCCGGGGCGGTCAGCCCGTCGCTGACGGCGATGTCGGCCGTCCGCGCGCCGAGCCGGTCGGCCTCGACCTCGGCGGAGGCGATGACGACCTCGCGCGTCACGGCCTCCTCCGGCGTCAGTCCGCTCACCGGCAGCGCCCGGGCGCGGGCGGCGATTTCCGTGTACGCGGCGCGGAAGCGCTCCTGCGCCGCCCGCGTCTGGTCGGCGAGCCGGTCGTGGTCGCCGGGGAGGCCGAGGATCGACGGGTGCAGCGGCTCCTGCTCGAACGACAGCTCGACGAGCCCGGTGGCCAGGCCGTCGACGGTGTCGCCGTGCCCGGCCACCCAGTCGTCGACGACGGCGGCGAGCACCGACAGCGGCAACGCGCCCCCGGCGAGCACGACATCGTGGAACGCGCGGACGTCGAACCGGGAGCCGAGCCGCCGCTCGGCGCCGGCGCGGATCCGCTGGATCTCCAGGCGCCCCACCATGTACGCCAGCGCCTGGCCCGGCCACGCGATGTAGCGGTCGACCTCGGCCTCGATCTCGACACGCGCCATCGGCGTGTGCTCGACCAGGTAGTCAACGGCCTGCTGCCGGCTCCAGCCCAGCGCGTGCAGCCCGGTGTCGACGACCAGCCGGCCCGCCCGCATCGAGTCGGCGGTCAGCATGCCCAGCCGCGCGACATCGTCGGAGTACAGCCCCATCTCGTCGGCGAGGCGCTCGCTGTAGAGCCCCCAGCCCTCGGTGTAGGCGGTGAAACCGCCGATGCGGCGCAGCAGCGGCAGCTCGGTCAGGCCGGTCACGAGGCTGAGCTGGAAGTGGTGCCCCGGCACGGCTTCGTGGTACGCGACGGCTTCGCTGGTGAACCGCGGCCGCTCGGTGGCCTCGTGGGTGTTCGCGAAGTAGATGCCGGGCCGGGAGCCGTCGGCGGCCGGCCGCAGGTAGTACGCCGGCGGCGCGCCGGGCGCCGCCTCCTCCGGCACCGCCTGGACCAGGCACGGCTGGGCCGGCAGGCGGCCGAACCACTTCGGCGCCTCCGCGGTGGCGCGGGCGACGGCCGTGCGGGCGGTGTCCAGCAGCTCCTCGCCGCTGGTCCAGCGCAGGGCCGGGTCGGTGCGCAGCCGCTCGAAGATCGCCGCGAGGTCGTCCGTGCCGAACACCTTGAGCCCCAGCTCGCGGTACTCGGCGGCGAGCGAGCCGATCAGCTCGAGGCCGGTCCGGTGCAGGTCGGCCGGGGTGCGGTCGGTGGTCGTGTGCATCCGCGCGAGCCGCGCGTACGTCTCTTCGCCGCCGGGCAGCCACGACAGGCCGGGCCGGTCGGCGGGCCGCCCGTGCGGCTTCACCTCGGTGACGAGGAAATCGCGGTACTCGGCGAAGGCGGGGCGGACGACGCCGGCGAGCAGCTCGTCGCGCCGCCGCCCGAACTCCTCGTCCGGCGCGGGCTGGCGGAGCAGCGGGTCGGCCGCCGGGTCGGCCAGGTAGCGATCGAGGTGCGCGACCGCGGCGTCGACCAGGTGGGCCACCGGGACCAGGCCGCCGGCGATGCCCTCCGCGTGCCGCCGCGCGGCCTGGCGCAGGAACGCCGGGATCGCGGCCAGCCGCCCGAGCTGGGCCTCCGCGACCTCGCCCGCCGTCACCGTCGTCATCGGCAGCGCGAGGAGCAGCATCGCCGCGGGCCCGGCGAAGATGTCGGTGACGGTGAACTCGGCGAGCCGGGAGTCGATCGCCGTGAGGCGGTCTTCGGCGGAGGTGATCAGGACCTCGCGGGTGACCCGGTCCTCGGCCGAGAGCTCGCCGGTGCCGAGCGCGCGGGCCCGCTCGAGGATCGCCGCGAACCGGGCCCGTGACGCCTGCTCGGCCTCGGCGGACAAGTCCGGCAAACCGGGCTCCGCGGCGCGGATGCCGAGCAGTGCCGGCGTCAGCGGGTCGGCGGCGAACAACGCTTCGACGAACTCGTCGGCGAGTTCGGTGACCGCGGTCATGGGCAGGACCCCCAGCTTCGATGGTGTGCTCCCGGCCGACCCTAACGGAGATCACCGACAGGAACGGCGGGTCGTTCGCCGGGGGGCGGACGGCCTCGGGCACGGCGGATCGGCGAAGCGGTAGCGTTCTCCGGGTGGCCGTGACCGATCCCGTGGATACCCGCCTGCTCGCCGCGCTCGCCGACCTCGGCAAGGCCGCGGTGCACGAGCTGGCGGCGAAGGTCGGCATGGATCCCCGCGAGGTCGCCTACCGGCTGGTCGCCCTCTCCGGCAGCGGGCTGCCGCTGCTCGTGGGCGTCGAGAGCGATCCGAACGGCCTGCGCGCGGCCATCGCCGGCGCGCCGCCGTCGTGGGCGAACCGGCCACCCGCCGCACCGCAGGCCCCGCCGTCGCAGCCGGTGCCGCAGCAGCAGCCCGGGCCACCGGTGCCTCCGCCGGTCCAGGGCGCGCCTTCGGGTCCCTACAACGTCCAGGGCGCGCCCTCGGGTCCCTACAACGTCCAGGGCGCGCCGTCTGGCCCGTACCACGTCCAAGGCACCCCGTCCGGGCCGTACCACGTCCAGGGCACCCCGTCCGGGCGGTACCCGGGGCCGCCGCCCCGGCCGCGTCCGCCCCAGCAGTTCGCGCCGCCGCCGGTGCCGCTCGACCCGGCGGTGAGCACGTGGGGCCCGCCGCAGACGGCGTCGTGGGCCCGCGGCGACGAGCCGGCCCGGCCCGGCGCGGCCCCCGGCGGCAAGCGGGGCAGGCTCGGCGAGGTCATGGAGACCCAGGGCCTGGAGGGTGAGCAGCTGTCGGTGCAGCTGCTGGAGGTCCAGGACCCGGCGGACTACCTGTTCGGCGCGGCGGGCTACCGGCTCGAAGACGGCGAACGCGCGGTCGTCGTGCACACCGAGATCACCAACCGCGGGTCGATCCCGTTCGCGTCGCTCCCGGACAACTACCTCGAGCTGCTCACCGCCGACGGCAAGACGATCGGCAAGGCCCCGGTGTCGCTGACGTCGCGGCCGCCGCACCGGATCGGCGTCAAGCCGGGCGAGACCCTGGGCGGCCACACGGTGTACGTCCTCCCGGACTCGACCCGGGTGGTCTCGGTGCGCTGGAGCCCCCGTCCGGAGCCGGACGAGCGCACGCTCACCTGGTCGATCGAGGACTGACCCGCCGCGGCGTCAGTAGCTCTCGTCGCGCAGGATTTCCAGCGCCTTCGCCAGGTCGTCCGGGTACTCCGACTCGAACTCGACCCACCGGCCGTCCGCCGGGTGCGCGAACCCCAGCGTCTTCGCGTGCAGCCACTGCCGGTTCAGCCCGAGCTTCCGGGCCAGCACCGGGTCCGCGCCGTACGTCAGGTCGCCGACGCACGGGTGCCGCAGCGCCGAGAAGTGGACGCGGATCTGGTGCGTCCGCCCGGTTTCGAGCTTGATGTGGGCCAGCGACGCCGCGCGGAACGCCTCGACCACCTCGTAATGCGTCACGCTCGGGCGGCCGCCCTGGACCACCGCGAACTTGTAGTCGTGGCGCGGGTGGCGGTCGATCGGGGCGTCGATCGTGCCGCGCGTCGGGTCCGGGTGGCCCTGGACGATCGCGTGGTAGCCCTTGTCGACCGTGCGTTCCTTGAACGCGCGCTTCAGCACCGTGTACGCGTGCTCGCTCTTGGCCACGACCATCACGCCGGTGGTGCCCGCGTCGAGCCGGTGCACCACGCCCTGCCGCTCGGCCGCGCCCGACGTCGAAATGCGCAGACCGGCCGCCGCCAGGCCGCCGACCACCGTCGGGCCGGTCCAGCCGGGGCTCGGGTGCACCGCGACGCCGACGGGCTTCGAAATCACGATGATGTCGTCGTCGTCGTGGAGGATCTGCATGCCCTCGACCGGCTCGGCGATGATCTCCACCGGGTTCGCCGGCTCCGGCAGCGTGACCTCCAGGAGCCCGCCCGCGGCGAGCCGGTCGGACTTGCCCGCCGGGTGGCCGTCGAGCAGCACGTCACCGGACTCGGCGAGTTCGGCGACGACCGTGCGGGACAGCCCGAGCAGCTTGGCGAGGCCGGCGTCGACCCGCATCCCGTCCAGCCCGTCGGGCACCGGGAGCATCCGCGACGTCACGCCTGCTCCTCCTGCTTCTTCTTGTCCTTGGTCGACGTGCCGTCGTAGTCCTTGCCGAGCAGCGACAGCAGGACGATGAGCGCGCCGCCGACGCAGATCGCCGAGTCGGCGATGTTGAAGATCGCGAAGCCCTTGCCGTTCGGGGCGAACGCCGAGATGAAGTCGACGACGTGGCCCTGCAGCGCGCCGGGCGCGCGGAAGATGCGGTCGGTCAGGTTGCCGGTGGCGCCGGCGAGCACCAGGCCGAGGCCGATCGCCCAGCCGATCGAGCGCAGCCGCCGGGACAGCCAGACGATCGCGACGACGACGGCCAGCGCGACCAGCGCGAGCACCCACGTCATGCCGGTGGCCATCGAGAACGCGGCGCCCGGGTTGCGGATCACCTGCAGGTAGATCAGCCCGCCGAGGACCCGGACCGGCTCCTTGCCCTCCAGGTTGGCGGTGACCAGGTTCTTCGTCACCAGGTCGATCGCCCAGAACACGACCGCGACGGCGAACACCCAGCCGACCCGCCGCTTCGGCAGCAGCGGCTTCGCCGGGACCTCCGGGTTCTCCGGCGCGTCCGCTGCGGGGTCGGGCACCGCGTCGGCGGGGACGGCGGTTTCGGGCTCGGAGGGGCTGGGCTCGGTGCTCACCGGTCCATTGTCCACGGCACCGGTCAAGCCGTGTCGGGCCCGTCCGGCCGAGGGCGCAGGAGCACGGCGAACGCGGCCGTGAACAGCACGCCCGCCGCGGCGAGCGCACCGGCCATCGGGGGCAGGAACACCGTCGCGACCAGCGCGAACACCCCGGCGACGACCAGCACGAGCCGGCTGCGCTCGTACCCGGCCAGCAGCAGGAGGCCCAGCGTCGCCAGCAGCGGGCCACGCTGGTCGCCGTCCAGCCGGAACTGGAGGGCGCCGACCAGGTCGAGCAGCGGGACGGCGGCCAGCGCACCGAGGGTGCCGAGCACGAACCGGCCGGTGGGCGGCGGGGTGCCCGCCCGGCGCAGGTCCAGCCAGTACCAGCCGGCCACGGCGAGCACCACGCAGACGAGACCGGTGAGCCAGCCGAGCGTCGGCGACGGCGCCACGTCCACCGCGACGGCGGTGACCGAAACCTGCTCGGCGCCGGTGGTCCCGCCGACCCCGCCGGTGCCGAGGCCGTACAGGCTCTGGGACAGCTGGTACCCCTGCGGGCCGCCGGCTTCGGCGCCGGCCGGGACCAGCTCGGCGGCCACCATCACGAGCTGCGCGAACCCCAGCGCGGCCAACGGGAACCAGCACCGCTTTCTCCCCATCGCCTCAGGCTATCGGTTCGGCGGGCGGGTTCCGCCGCAGCAGGGCGGTGAAGGCGGCGGCGAGCAGGACCGCCGCCGAGACCAGCATGCCCACCATGTCCGCCGAGAGCACGACGGCGATCACGGCGAACGCGGCCGCGGTGAGCAGGACGAACCGGCTGCGCTCGTACGCGGCGAGCAGCAGCAGGCCGAGCGTGGCCAGGAGCGGGCCACGCAGCCCGTCACCGAGCCGGAACTGCCACGACCCGACCAGGTCGAGCAGCGGGACGGCGAGCAGCGCGGCGATCGTGCCGAGGACGAACCGCCCGGTCCGGACCGGCCGCCGGGCGACCGCGTACCAGACGGCCGTGCCGGCGAGCACCACGCCGAGTGTGACCAGCCAGGCGGGCCCTTCAGGCAAGCCCCGCCCGGACTCGTAGAAGTCGTTGAGGGGCAGCCACCGCAGCTGGCTGTACTCCGTCGCGCCGGCCGGGACCGCCGGTCCGAGGAGGAGATTCGCGGACTCGGCTTCGCCCCGGCTCCGGCGCGACAGCAACCGCGCCGCGGCCAGGCCGATCTCGGCGAACCCCAGCAGTGCCAGCGGAAACCAGAAACGCGGCCCTCTCCCCATCGGCCCAGGCTAGCGCTCAGCAGAACGGCGGCAGCTCGCGCGGGTCACCCACCGGCGCCCAGCGGCCGTCCACCTTCGCGTACTCCCAGCGGGCCCCGCGCGCGACGATCTGGCGCAGCGCCAGCACCACGCGGTCGACGTGCTCTTCGGTGCTGCCCAGGCCGAGGCTGACCCGGACGGCCTGCCGCCCGTCGCCGCCGGCGACGCCGATGAGCCGCTTGGCCGCGACGTGGGCGCAGAAGGCGCCGTCGCGCACGCCGATGCCGTACTCGGCCGACAGGACCGCGGCGAGCCAGCCCGGGTCGAAGCCGTCGACGACGAAGCTGACCGTGCCGACGCGGTCGACCGGCGCGTCGAACAGCCGCAGCTCGGCGCAGCCCGGGATGCCCTCGAGTCCCTTGCGCAGCCGGGTGAGCAGGACCTGCTCGTGCGCCACGACGGCGTCCCAGTTCCGGCTCAGCGTTTCGCAGGCGACACCGAGCGCGTAGACGCCGACTGTGTTGGGCGAGCCGGCTTCGTGGCGCTCGGGCCCGGTGTTCCACACCACCGCGTCCTCGGTGACGAGCTTGGTCGCGCCGCCGCCGGCGAGGTACGGCCGCGCGGCGCGCAGCCAGTCGGCGCGGCCGATCAGCGCGCCCGCGCCGAAGGGCGCGTACAGCTTGTGGCCGGACAACGCCACGTAGTCGACGTCCAGCTCCCGCAAGGAGATCCGGCGGTGCGGCGCGAGCTGGGCGCCGTCGAGCGCGACGCGGGCGCCGTGCTTCCGGGCCACCGCCGCGATCTCCGCCACCGGAAGCAGCTCACCGGTCACATTGGACGCTCCGGTGACGACGACCAGACGCGGTCCCTGCGGGGAATCCGCGAGTGCTTCGTCCACAGCGGACACCGCGGCGAGGCGGGTGCGCGGGGTCGGCAGCCGCCGGACGTTCGGGCCCTGCCACGGCAGCAGCGCGGCGTGGTGCTCGGTGTCGAACACGACCACCGTGGTGTGCCGCGGCAGGCTGCGGGCGAGCAGGTTGAAGGAGTCGGTGGTGTTGCGGGTGAACACGACGGTGTCGGTCCGGCGCGCGTCGACGAACTCGCGCAGGACGTCGCGAGTGCGCTCGTAGAGCCGGGTGGAGACCTGCGACGCGAAGCCGGCGCCGCGGTGGACGCTGGCGTACCAGGGCAGGAACTCGTCGACGGCGCTCCGCACGGCGTCGAGACAGGGCGCGCTCGCGGCGTGGTCGAGGTTGGCGTAGCCGACGTCCCCGCCGGTGACGAGCGGAACACGCAGCGACGCGCCGGCCACGGCTGGGATGCCTTGCGCGGCAACGACTTCAGCGCGATTGACGCGGCCGGTTCCGGCGGGGGTCGTGGTGCTGGTGCGGTCGATGGCGAGAGTCATCGATGCCTCCTCGGCAGTCCGGGGGACCCCCGGCGAGGGGCCCGCGCTTGCCTGTCGCACTGCGCGACCGGCCCGGTCTTCACCCGGGGCACCCCACCGCGGTAGGAGGGTTGCCGGCCAGCAAGCCGGGGCTTCGCGCTGGCACTCATGACCTGGCACAGAAGGTAACCGAGAAGCCGCCCGACGGCAAACCCGCCCCACATTCTGAGACGCCGCTCACAGGCGGCACGGTTCCGGCTTGGCGCGATACCCGGCTCAAGCACCGGACAGGGAACGTTCGTGCCGTCCATCCAGGTACGCGGCCGAGGGCGAGTCGTCCGATCGGTCACGGCCCGGCCACGACCACGAACGGGCTAACGGCCGGACTCGCCCTTCCAGCGGGCCAGCCGCCCGGCCCGGTCGACGGCGCGGAGCCGGCGTTCGACATCGTCGCGGACGCTGCTCGTCGTGACGACCAGTAGCTGGTCGTGCTCCTGCAGCCGGCTGGTCTTCTGCGGCGTGAAGCCCGCGCCGTCGCGCACGACCAGGCTGATCGTCGCCCCGACCGGCAGCCGCAGCTCGGACAGGTACACGCCGTGCAGCTTCGACCCGGGGTGGATCCGGACCTGCAGCAGCTCGGCGCCCAGTTCGTCCAGCGGCGCGGAGTCGACCTCGATCTCGTGCGCCTCGGACTTCTTGGCCAGCCCGAGCCGGCGCCCGAGCGGCCCCAGCGTCGCGCCCTGCAGCAACGTCAGCACGATGACCAGCACGAACACCGCGTCGACCAGCCGCTGCGCGCCAGGCAGCCCTTCCGAAAGCGGGATCATCGCGAGCACGATCGGCACCGCGCCGCGCAGCCCGGCCCACGACAGGAACGCCTGTTCCCGCCACGGCAGCCGGAAGGGCGCCAGCGACAGCACCACCGAGATCGGCCGGGCCAGCAGCAGCACGACCGCGGCGGCGACCAGGCCCGGCAGCACCGCGTCGAGCAGTCGGCCCGGCGAGGCGAACAGCCCGAGCAGCACGAACAGCCCGATCTGCGCGAGCCAGCCCAGCCCTTCGGCGAACGACAGGGTGTCCGAGCGGTGCGGCAGCCGCGAATTGCCGAGCACCAGCGCGGCGACGTAGGTCGCGAGCAGCCCGGACGCGTGCAGCAGCTGCCCGGAGGAGTAGGCCACGACGCACACCGCGACCGTGGCGAGCGGGTAGAGCCCGGTCGCCGGCAGCGCGGCGCGGCGCAGCGCGATCCCGCCGAGCCAGCCGAAGGCGAGCCCGATCGCCAGGCCCGCCGCGAGTTCGTAGACCACCAGCAGCGGCAGGGTCCAGTCCACAGTGGTGCCCTCGGCCAGCACCACGACGGCGATGTAGGCCGGCGCGTCGTTGATGCCGGACTCCAGTTCCAGCGAGCCGACGAGCCGCTTGCCGATCCCCGCCGTGCGCAGCACCGAGAACACCGCGGCCGCGTCGGTCGAGGCGAGCACCGCGCCCCAGAGCAGCGCGAGCCGCCAGTCGAGGCCCAGCAGCCAGTGCAGAGCCGCGCCGGTGACCGCGATGCTCACCGCGACGGCCACTGTGGACAGTGCGATCCCCTGGCCCAGCGAAGGTTTCACCGCCGACCACCGCGTCGTCAGCCCGCCTTCGGCGAGGATCATGACGAGCGCGGCGAGGCCCAGCGACTGGGTCAGCCCGGGATTGTCGAACCGGATGCCGAAGCCGGCCTCCCCCAGCAGCACGCCGATCGCGAGGTAGAGCAGCAGCGAGGGCAGGCCGAGCCGGATCGACACGCGCACGGCGAGCACGGAGGCCAGCAGCACGACACCACCGACGCCGAGCAGCACGGGAAGCTGGTCCATGCCGCCTCCTCCCGGGTGCCGTGGGCCCTCAGGATAGTGAAGCGGCCGGGTTAACTCGTTCGTGTACCGCTGCCCCGAGCCGGTGACCCAGTGTGTTAAGGCCTGGTGGGTGCCCCCAGCGCGTCGAGATCGACGCCCAGCGCCGCGAACGGCTTGGCCGCCGCCGGAAGCACCTTGACCGCGCGGTGCCCGTCGTGGGCGACCCAGCCGGCGTCGACCGCCCGGTCGAGCAGCGCCGCGGGCAGGGCCCCGGCGAGGTGGTCCCGGCGCTCCGTCCAATCCAGACAGTCGCGCAGCAGCGGCCGCCGCCCGGCGGCCCCCGGCGCTGCCGGCACGCCCAGGCCGGCCAGCACCTCGCGGCCGCGGCCGGTCAGCGCCAGCCCGTCTGCCGCGTCGACCAGGCCGGTGGCCAGCATCCCGTCGCGGACGGCGACGCCGAGCACGCCGGCGAGGTGGTCGTAGCAGGTCCGCGCGAACCCGAGCCGCTTCGCCCGCAGCGACGACTTCAGCCCGGTCACCGGCCGGTGCTCGGCGTGCTGGGCCAGGTGCTCGATCAGCTCGGCGACGCGCGGGTCGGCGATCCGGACGTAGCTGGCGCGGCCCTGCTTGACCCGGGCGACGAAGCCGGCGTCGGCCAGCCTGGTGACGTGCTCGCTGGCCGTCGACAGCGCGATCCCGGCCGCCTTCGCCAGCTCACCGACGGTCCAGGCCCGCCCGTCCAGCAGGACCAGGCACATGGTGGCGCGGCTCGGGTCGGCGAGTACCGCGGCCACCTCGGCCAGCGCGATCGTCTCCATGCGACCACGGTACGACGCCCGCACTTCGGCGGCGGCCGAAGCGGGTACCCGGAGGGTCGGTTCGCGGGGGCGGGTCAGAGGGCCTTGAGGAACCGGGCGGCCAGCTGGACCGCCGGGCCCGAGTCGTTCGAGTCCTCGAGGACCACCGCGAACGCGACGTTCCCGCGGTAGCCGACGAACCAGCCGGTGGCGTCCGATCCGTCGCCGAACTGGGCGGTGCCGGTCTTGCCGAAGACGGCTCCGGCGCCCGCCGCGGCCTTCCCGGTGCCGCTGGTCACCACCGCGCGCATCATCTTCCGCACCTCGGCGAGCACCGACGCGGGCGGCGGCGAATAGCCCTTGACCACCTGCGTGTCCAGGTCGTGCCACAGGCGCGGGGTGATCGCCTTGCCGGACGCGACCGTCGCGGCCATCAGCGCGCCGCCGAGGGCGCTGGCCTGGATCTTCCCCTGCCCGAACCCGTCCTCGACCTGCTCGTCCTTGCTCGCCGCGGGTTCGACCTTGCCCAGCTCGGTGTTGATGCCGGGGATCTCGTAGTCGGCGTTGAGACCCAGCTCGTCGGCGGCCTTCTGCAGCCCGTTGGCGGGCAGACCGAGCGCGAGCTGCCCGAACGTCGTGTTGCAGGACCGCGCGAACGCCGTCTGCAGGTTCGTCGCGCCCAGCTCGAAGCCCTCGTTCTTGACCGTGCGCGTGCCGATCGTCGCGACGCCGGGGCAGTCGACCGGCGAGCCCGCGGTGAGCCCGCTCTGCTGGACCGCCGCGACCGACGTCGCGATCTTGAACGACGAGCCCGGCTCGTACAGGCCGTTCAGCGCCTTCGGGGTGTTCCCGGCGGCGGCGTTCTGCGCGACGGCGAGGATGTCGCCCGCGCCGGTGTCGAGAGCGACGAGCATCGCCGACCCCTGGTAGCCGTTCACCGCGGCCTGGGCGGCGTTCTGCGCGGCCAGGCTCAGGCTGGACGTCAGCGGCTTCGCGCCTTCGGCCGACGCCTTGCCGAACAACGTCTCGAGGTTCTTGCCGCTGGTGTCGACGCGTTCGACGGCGAACCCGCTGCCCTTCGCGGCGGTCACCTGCCCGGTGAGCGCGGACCGCAGCAGCGGCGCCGGGTCCCCGTCGGCCGGGCGCAGGCCGCCGGCCCCGCTGACGAGCAGGGGCTTACCGTCGCGGTCGGCGACCGCGACGCTGTCCTGCACGGCCGTGCTGATCACCAGCCGCTGGCCCGCCTCGAGCTTCGGGTGCAGCAGCGACGGCGCCCAGTGCACGAGCCACTTGCCGCCCGCCTGCGCGAGCTGGAACGGCACGTCGTACGTCCAGACCTGGCCCGGCTTGAGCGCCCACGACAGGCTGAACGTCCCGTCCGCCTGCTTGGCTCCGGCCGGGGCCGGCCGCAGAGCCGTCAGCTTGGCGGTGACGGCGGACGGGTTCAGCGTGTTCCGCGCGTCCCGCAGGGCGACCGCGGCCGCCGCGTCGTCGTCGGTCAGCCGGCTCGCCGCGTCGGGGTTGTTCGCGGAAAGGTCCCGCAGGTACTCCGTGATCGCCGAGTTCGGATCGGGCGCGCCGGGACTCTCCACCGCTGTCGCTCCCGCGGCCGCTTCGGGCGTCGAACTTCCGCTGTTCAGCAGGAAGAACGCCGCCACCACGACCGCGACGACCAGCAGCGCGCCGCCGATCAGGACGCCCCGTCTCTTGGCAGGACTCATCTCCGCGTACCCCTCCCCCAAGGTGCCGCCCACCGATCGTGGGTGGCCAGCCGGGTTCTCACCTTACCGGCCACCCACGACAGTTCAGGCCTTGGCGACCGCGACGGTCACCTTCGTGCCGTCGCCGACCGCGCCGGCGAACCCCTCGGCGACCGAGCCGTAGGTCACCGACGTCGCCAGCGTCTCCGAGGCCAGGAACTCCTCGTGCCGCTTCGCCGCCTCGACCACCTCGGAAGGAGCGTCCACCGTCAACGCGATCCGGTCGGCGACGTCGAGCCCGGCGTCACGGCGCGCCTGCTGCACGACCCGGACCAGGTCGCGGACCAGGCCCTCGGCCGCCAGTTCCGGCGTCACCTCGGTGTCGATCAGGACGAGCCCGGACCCGCCGGGCAGCTCCGCCGCCGCGCCGCCGCCCCTGGCCACCAGCCGCCGTTCGAACTCGCCCTCTTCGAGGGTGATCCCGGCCGCCTCGACCTTGCCGCCGACGAACGTCCAGTCGCCCGCCTTGACCGCCTTGATCACGGTCTGGACGTCCTTGCCGAGCCGCGGGCCGGCGGCGCGGGCGTTCACCGCGACCTCGAACCCGCCGTGCGCGGCGACGTCGGTGGTCAGCTCGACCTCCTTGACGTTCACCTCGTCGCGCAGGATGTCGGCGAAGGCCGCCAGCGACTCGGCGTCGCCGGCCGCCACGACCAGCGAAGGCAGGGGCAGCCGCACGCGCAGCTTGTTGGCCTTCCGCAGCGACAGCGCCGACGACGCCACCTGCCGCACCCGGTCCATCGCGGTGACCAGCGCCGCGTCCGCGGGCAGGTCGAGCGCGTTCGGCCAGTCGGTCAGGTGCACCGAACGGCCGCCGGTGAGACCGCGCCAGACCACCTCGGTGGTGAGCGGCAGCAGCGGCGCCGCGACCCGCGACGTCACCTCCAGCACGGTGTGCAGCGTGTCGATCGCGTCCTGATCACCCGCCCAGAAGCGGTCCCGCGAGCGGCGGACGTACCAGTTCGTGAGCACCTCGAGGAAGTCCCGCACGGTCTGGCACGCGCCGGCGACGTCGTAGCTGTCCATCGCGTACTCGACGTCGGTGACCAGTTCGTGCGTCTTCGCCAGGACGTACCGGTCGAGCACGTTCGGCGAATCCGTGCGCCACTTGCCTTCCACGCCTTCGGCATTCGCGTACAGCGCGAGGAAGTAGTACGAGTTCCACAGCGGCAGCACGGCCTGGCGGACGGCGTCGCGGATGCCCTTGTCGGTGACGACCAGGTTGCCGCCGCGCAGGATCGGGCTCGCCATCAGGTACCAGCGCATGGCGTCGGAGCCGTCGCGCTCGAACACCTCGTTGACGTCCGGGTAGTTGCGCAGCGACTTGGACATCTTCTGCCCGTCCGAGCCCAGCACGATGCCGTGCGACACGCAGGCGCGGAACGCCGGCCGGTCGAACAGCGCCGTCGCGAGCACGTGCAGCAGGTAGAACCAGCCGCGGGTCTGCCCGATGTACTCGACGATGAAGTCGCTCGGGTAGTGGTGCTCGAACCAGTCGGCGTTCTCGAACGGGTAGTGCACCTGGGCGTAGGGCATCGAGCCGGAGTCGAACCAGACGTCCAGGACGTCCTCGACGCGGCGCATCGTCGACTTGCCGGTCGGGTCGTCCGGGTTCGGCCGGGTCAGCTCGTCGATGTAGGGCCGGTGCAGGTTGTCCAGCCGCACGCCGAAGTCGGCCTCCAGCTCGTCGAGCGAGCCGTAGACGTCGGTGCGCGGGTAGGCCGGGTCGTCCGACTGCCACACCGGGATCGGCGTGCCCCAGTAGCGGTTGCGCGAGACCGACCAGTCGCGCGCGTTCTCCAGCCACTTGCCGAACTGGCCGTCCTTGACGTTCTCCGGGTACCAGGTGATCTGCTGGTTCAGCTCGACCATCCGGTCCTTGAACTGCGTCACGGCGACGAACCACGACGACACCGCGCGGTAGATCAGCGGGTTGCGGCAGCGCCAGCAGTGCGGGTACGGGTGGTCGTAGGTCTCGTGCCGCAGCAGCAAAGCGCCCTGCCGCGCCGCGGATCCCGTGCCGTTCTTCAGGTCCCGGATGATGTTCGGGTTGGCGTCGAACACCTGCTGCCCGGCGTAGTCCGGCACGGTCGCGTCGAACCTGCCCTGCGCGTCGACCGGCGTCACCGGGGTGATCCCGGCGGCGTCGGTGACCACCTTGTCCTCTTCACCGTAGGCGGGCGCGATGTGCACGACGCCGGTGCCGTCTTCGGTGGTGACGTAGTCGGCGGCCAGGACCCGGTGCGCGCCCTCGGTGTCCGCGAAGTACGGGAACGGGGGTGCGTAACGGGTTCCGAGCAGTTCCGCGCCGGTGTAGTGCGCGACGACTGCCGGCTCCTCGCCGAGTTCACGCGCGTACGCGGCGACCCGGGCTTCGGCGAGCAGGAACCGCTTGCCTGCGAAGTTTTCGCTCTCCACGACGACGTACCGCACCTCGGGGTGCACGGCGGTGGCGAGGTTGGACGGCAGCGTCCACGGCGTCGTCGTCCAGATCAGCAGGTAGGTGCCGTCGAGCTCGGAACCGTTGCCCTCCAACCGGAAGCCGACCGTGACGGCCGGGTCCTGCCGGTTCTGGTAGACGTCGTCGTCCATCCGCAGCTCGTGGTTGGACAGCGGCGTCTCGTCACGCCAGCAGTACGGCAGGACGCGGTAGCCCTCGTAGACGAGTCCCTTGTCCCACAGGCGTTTGAACGCCCAGAGCACCGACTCCATGTAGGTGACGTCGAGTGTCTTGTAGTCGTTGTCGAAGTCGACCCAGCGGGCCTGGCGGGTGACGTACTCGCGCCACTCGTTCGTGTAGCGCAGCACGGATTCGCGCGAAGCCTCGTTGAACTTCGCGATGCCCATCTCTTCGATCTCGGCCTTTTCCGTGATCCCGAGCTGGCGCATCGCCTCGAGCTCGGCGGGCAGGCCGTGGGTGTCCCAGCCGAAGCGGCGGTCGACGCGGCGGCCCTTCATCGTCTGGTACCGCGGCACCAGGTCCTTGACGTACCCGGTGAGCAGGTGGCCGTAGTGCGGCAGGCCGTTCGCGAACGGCGGGCCGTCGTAGAAGACGTATTCGTTGTCGCCGTGCTCGCCGGCGGGCCGGGCGTCGATGGTCGCCTGGAACGTCCGGTCCGTCTCCCAGTAGGCGAGGACGCGCTTCTCCAGCGCGGGGAAGGACGGCTGCGAGGGGACTCCTGCGCCGTCGTCCAATTGGGCCTTGGGGTACATCCGGGTGCTCCTCGGTTCGTCGCTCGCGTACGGACGACCGGCTCCCGCACCGGTCACCCACACGGGGACGAGACGCCTTGGCGGCGTACCGCGGTACCACCCCGCTTGCCTGCTCGCGCAGGCCGCTTCGTTGAACGGCTGTCACGGGCCGCACCCGTCCGGTTCTACTGAGAGCGGTGACGCTCGGTTCTTCCGGAGGCTCCCCGGTGATGGCCGGATCGACGCCGTGTTGCCTACCAGATTAACGGGCGCGCGCAACCGGGTTGTCACGAGGGGCACGGACCCCGGCGAGCGTCACGCCGATCGCCGCCGGCCACCGGCGCGGTTCGCGGAGGCCGGCTGGGTGCGACGGCGCGCGGGCCTTGGAAACCCACCTCGGCCTGGCGGACCTCGCCGCCTAGCGGTGGGCGGCGACCAAGGTCGCGTCGGGGTGGCACTGCGAGCAGGGGGTGAAGCCGAGCTGGCGGGCTTCGCCGACGCCGATCAGGATGCGGCCCCGGCTGCCGAGCCAGGAGCAGGTCGTCAGGTGGTAGCGGGGGTGCTCGTCGACCACCACGACCTCGTCCTCGAGCTCGGTCAGGATCGCGAGGTCGGCCTCGGACGTCTCTTCTTCGCCCGGCTCGGCATCCGCTTCCGCCTGGGCGGGTCCCGCCGCCTCGGTCTCTTCGGGCTCAGGCGTGTCGGCCGGATCGCCCAGGTCGCCGGACGCCGGGATCAGGACGGTTTGTTCCTCTTCGGCCGGGTCTTCCGCCGGAGCCGGCTCAGCGGCCTCGACAGCGGGAGCCACGGGTGCCACGGGCGCGGCGGAAACCGCGGTCCGGCGACGGCGGCGCAGCCAGTCGGCGACCAGGATCAGCCCGGCCAGCACCGAAAGACCGATGGAAACCCACGCCCACAGCGAAGAAGCGGTGATCAGCGCGGTGACGAGCAGCCCCAGAGCCGCCAGTACCAGTACCAGCACGATGTAGAGCACGGCTGCATTAGAGCACGGACGGCAAGGGTTTGGACCACGACCCGCCCACGTGCGGTACCGGATCGACTCCGAACCGTGGCGCACCCCAACCGGTCAAGCCGGCCGGGGTGCACCCGGGAAGGAAACTCAGCCCGCTTCGGCCCGCGGACCGAACGAGTAGCCCTGGCCGCCGCTCGACGAACCGGACGACTGCCCGGAGCTCGACGACGCCGACGCGGGTGCGGCGGAACCACGGTCGTCGAGCTCGCGCAGCTGGGACTCGAGGAACCCGCGCAACCGCGTGCGGTACTCCCGCTCGATCGTGCGCAGCTCTTCGATCTTCTTGCCCAGCCCGCCCTTCTCGGCGTTGAGGCTGTTCATCGTCTCGGTGTACTTCCGCTGCGACTCGCGCTCCAGCGTCGTCGCCTTGTCGCGCGCCTGGCGCTCCAGCGTCTCGGCCCGGGTCCGCGCGTCGTTCAGCATCGTGTCGACGCGCGTGCGCGCCTCGTTCACCATCGAGTCGGACTTCGCCCTGGCGTCCGAGAGCAGCTGCTCGGACTTGGTGCGAGCCTCGGCCAGCATCCCGTCGGACTCGGTCTTCGCCTCGGCGGTCAGCCGGTCGGCCATCTCCTGGGCGAGGCCCAGGACCTTGGCGGCCTGCACGTTCGGCTCGGTGCTGTCGCCCACCATCGAGTGCGCCTGGGTCTGCTCCATGGCGGACTGGGGCGGTGGCACCGGCGCCAGGCGCCGCGAAGGTTCCTCGCGCATCGGCGGGGCCGATTTGGCGCTGTCAAGCTCGCTACGGGTCGACTCGAGCTCGGCGTCGAGTTGCTCCATCTGCTGGCGCAGCTCGTTGTTGTCCTCGATCAACCGGGCCAGCTCGGTCTCCACCAGGTCGAGGAACGCGTCCACCTCGTCCTCGTTGTAGCCCCTCTTGCCGATGGGCGGCTTGCTGAACGCGACGTTATGCACGTCAGCGGGGGTCAACGACATCAGATCACCTCACGCACTCCATGGCCTGCAGGGTCCACCCAAGTTCTCCCCGATCAACTTGGAGTCGCCAGTTGCATCGCGAAGAACACAACCAACAGCAGCACCATAATCGATAAGTCCAGTCCGACGCCGCCGATCCGAACCATCGGAATGATTCGTCTGAACAGTCGAACCGGCGGGTCCGTCACTGTGTAGATGGTCTCGAGCGTGACCGCAACCCCACCGGCCGGATGCCACTCACGGGCGAACGTCCGGACGAGTTCGATCACGATGCGCGCCGTCAGCAGCAGCCAGAAGGCGAACAGCACGTACCAAACGACCAGCCACACAGCTTCCACGTACCTACTCTAACCGGGCGTCCTCTTCGAAGACGCAGTTGAGGGGGTCGACGCAGCATCGGGTCGACAAAATCACGTCTGCTTGCGCTCAGCGGTCCGTGCGACTTCAGCCGCGCAGGAACAATCCGCCCTCGGCAATCCGCCGGCGGTCCTCGGCGGTCACGTCCACGTCGGGCGGTGAGAGAAGGAACACCTTGTTGGTGACCTTGTCCATCGACCCGCGGAGCGCGAACGCCAGCCCGGCGGCGAAGTCGACGAGCCGCTTGGCGTCCGCGTTCTCCATCTCGGTGAGGTTCATGATCACCGGGATGCCCTCCCGGTAGTGCTCCCCGATCGCCCGCGCCTCCGCGTAGCTGGTCGGATGCAGCGTGGTGATGCGGCTCAGCGGGTCGCGCACCGGCTGGCGCACGACCGGCTCGGTGACCGGGCGCAGGCGCGCCACCGGCTCGGGCTGCCGGTCGATCGCGAGCGCGCCGTGGACGGCGGGCTCGGATCCGGACACGGAGCGTGAGCGGCTGCGGCTGACGGGCTCGTCGTAGGCGTCGTCGACGTCGCGGTACCGTGAGCGCGACGGCCGAGGGGCCGGCTCCTCGTAGGAGTCGTAGTCGTCGTCCGCGTAGCCGCGCCGGTAGTCGTCATCGACGTCGTAGCCCTCGTCGTCCGCGGGCACCATCCCGAAGTAGGCCTTCAGCTTCTGCAGCGCGCTCATGCCTCTCCCTAGCCCTAGCCGCTCCCGCACCAACGCTTCTCCACGCCGTCAGTGCCCCGCGCGGGTGGCCACGAAACGTGACAACCGCGCGAGCTCCCTACGGCGAGGCTAAACCGCGCCCGCCGAGCAGCGCGGTTCCGACACGCACACAGGTCGAACCGTGCGTGATCGCCTGATCGAGATCATGGCTCATCCCGGCGGAGACGTCAGTGGCATTCGGGTGATCTTCGCGGAGCCGCTCCGCCGCATGAGCGAGCCGTTCGAAGGCGGCCGCCGGGTCGGCGCCGAGCGGGGCGACGGCCATCAGGCCGCGAAGCCGCAGTTCACCCGTGTGGGTGATGAGCTCGGCGAGCGCGCCGAGCTCCCCGAGCGGGCAGCCGCCGCGATCCGGGTCGTCGTCGAGGCTCGCCTGGATCAGGACGTCGAGGGGTTCCTCACGGTGACCGGCGTCCCGGGCGGCGCGCACCGCCTTCGCGAGCGCGTCGGCGAGCCGCGCGGAATCCAAGGACTGCACTTCGTGTGCCCACCCGACCACGGAGCGTGCCTTGTTCCGCTGCAGCCGGCCGACCATGTGCCAGCGCAGCCGGGTCCCGGGACGCAGCCCGGCGACCTCGGCCGCCTTCGGGCCGGCCTCCTGGTCGCGGTTCTCGCCGACATCGGTGACGCCGAGGTCCGCCAGCAGCGCGACGTCGGAGGCGGGGAACGTCTTGGTCACCGCGACCAGCCGGACCTCCTCGCGCGCCCGCCCGGCCGCCCGGCACGCGGCCGCGATCCGTTCCTCGGTCATCTTCAGGTTCTCGGCCAGCTCGGCCTTCCGGTCGACTGTGTTCACGCCGCCTCCGCGGTAAAAAGTACGTCGGCGGTGTTCACGCCGCCTCCGCGGTAAAAAGTACGTCGGCGGTGTTCACGCCGGGTCGATCCACGTGATGCCGGCGATCCGCCCGGTGGTGCCGTCGCGCCGGTAGCTGAAGAGCGTCTTGTCCTCGTTCGTGCACCGCGGGTCGACGCCGACCTTGCCGACACCCAGGTCCGCGAGCTGCCGCCAGAGCCCGGCGCGCAGGTCGAGGCCGGGGGTGCCCTTGCGGGTCTTGCAGGCACTGCCGGGCACGTGCTTCTCGACGTCGGCGGCCATGCCGGCCGGGACCTCGTAGCAGTCGCCGCAGATGGCCGGGCCCAGCAGGGCTTCGATCCGGTGGGGTTCGGCGCCCACCTCGCGCATGGCCGCGACCGCGGCCGGGACGACGCCGACCCGCGCGCCGACGCGGCCGGCGTGCACCGCCGAGACCACCCCGGCCTCGGCGTCGGCCAGCAGGATGGGGACGCAGTCGGCGACCAGCACCACGAGCGCGACGCCGGGGGTCGCGGTGACCAGGGCGTCGGTCGCCTCGGCGGCCTTGGTCTCCGAGCCGTCGACGATCGTCGCCGTCCGGCCGTGGACCTGTTCCATCCAGGCCAGCCGGTCCTCGGTCAGGCCGAGCTCGGCGGCGAGCCGCTTGCGGTTGGCGTAGACGTCGCCCTCGTCGTCGCCGACGTGATCGGCCAGGTTGAACGTGTCGTACGGCGGCCGGGACTCGCCGCCCGCCCTGGTCGTGACCACTCGCCGAACCCGCATGCCGCCATCCTCCCAGAAACCGTGAATGGCACATTGAGGGACTTCAAGTCCCTCAATGTGCCATTCACGGACGTTGCCCGCGGGGTCGCTAGCGCCGCATGAACGGGGGCACGTCGACCTCGTCGTCCGAGGGGTCGTCGTGCACCGGCATCGCGCGGCCCGGCAGGCTGCCCTGCGTCGAGTTGGACCCGAGCGGCGAGTAGCCGCGCGAACCGCCGCCGGGCTGCGGAAGCCCGCCGGACGGCTGGTTGCCCGTGGCCGACGGCAGCGGCGAGTGCGACCGCGGCGGCGCCACCGGGTAGCCGGAGCTGCCGCCCGACGGCACCGGGGTGGCACCCGACGGCGGCTGCTGCTGGTTCGCGACCTGCCCGGCCGAAGCCGAAGCCGTGGTCCCCGACGAACGCGAGCCGGAACCGAAGGTGGACGGGTCCAGCTTCTTGTGCGTCGGCGCGCCGGCGTCGAACCCGGCGGCGATCACGGTCACGCGGACCTCGTCGCCGAGGGAGTCGTCGATGATCGTGCCGAAGATGATGTTCGCGTCCGGGTGCGCGGACTCCTGGACCAGCGAAGCGGCCTCGTTGATCTCGAACAGGCCCAGATCCGAACCACCCGCGATCGAAAGCAGTGCGCCGTGCGCACCATCCATGGAGGCTTCGAGGAGCGGCGAGTTGATCGCCTTCTCCGCGGCCTGGATGGCCCTGCCTTCACCGCGTGCGCTCCCTATACCCATCAGGGCGGAGCCCGCGCCGGACATGACGCTCTTGACGTCGGCGAAGTCGAGGTTGATCAGGCCCGGCGTGGTGATCAGGTCGGTGATGCCCTGGACACCGGACAGCAGCACCTCGTCCGCGGAGCGGAACGCGTCCATCAGCGACACGCCGATGTCGCCGAGCTGCAACAGCCGGTCGTTCGGGATCACGATCAGCGTGTCGCACTCGTTGCGCAACGCCTGGATGCCGTCTTCGGCCTGCTTGCCGCGGCGCTTGCCCTCGAACGTGAACGGGCGGGTCACCACGCCGATGGTCAGCGCGCCCAGCTTGCGGGCGATCTGCGCCACGACCGGCGCGCCACCGGTGCCGGTGCCGCCGCCCTCGCCCGCGGTCACGAACACCATGTCGGCGCCCTTGATGACCTCTTCGATCTCTTCGCGGTGGTCTTCGGCGGCACGCTGGCCGACCTCGGGGGCGGCGCCCGCGCCGAGGCCACGGGTCAGCTCGCGGCCGATGTCGAGCTTGACGTCGGCGTCGGACATGAGCAGTGCTTGTGCGTCGGTGTTCACCGCGATGAACTCGACGCCCTTGAGGCCGACCTCGATCATGCGGTTCACGGCGTTCACGCCGCCACCGCCGATGCCGACCACCTTGATCACCGCAAGGTAGTTGTGCGGGGGCGTCATCGAAGTCCGCCTTCCTGATCGTTGTGCCCGTACAGCCCGCCGGCCGGTGATCACTCTCAACCTCAACCCCAGATCGAGAGTTATGTCAACCGCCGACGTTAGGCAGGACGGTAGGCACCAGGCAGGCTCTAATCCAGTAGGCACGCCGTGTGTCGCAAAGGTGTTTTGCCACAACACGTTCGAGTGCGCAAGAGCGGGGAGCCGGGAGCACCCTCCCGGACCCGTCTGCTATGGCGCGCGATCAGGTGGGCACGGGCATGCTCATGAGGACTTCCGAAGGCGCCCCGGTGGGTGAACCGCCGGCCGGTTCGACGCTGACCGCGAGCTTGTCGGCGGACCCGACGCCCTGGGCCACGACCAGGCCGCCGTCGTCGGACGCGGCGATCACCCCGGCCGAGCGCGGCGTGCCCGAACCGGTGAGCAGCCAAGCCTCGTAGACCTTCCCGCCCGGCTGCGACGGCAGCCCGGCGTCCATCACCAGCACGCGGTCCAGCGACCGCGACAGGACCACCGTCACGCCGCCGCCGGTGGGCGCTTCGCCGTGCGCGGTCTTCGCGTCCGGGGCCGCGAGCAGGGCGGCCACCGGCTCGTACCGCTGCTTCGCCTGGTCGAGCCGGCTCTGCGCGGCCTGCAGCTCCTGCTGCTGGGTCAGCGCGATCCCGCCGAACACCCCGCCCGCGGCAAGCCCGATGACGGCGGCCGCGGCCGTCACGACGACCGCCCAGCGCGGAGCCCGCGCCGAGCGGCGGTGCCGCTCGGGCGCGCCGGGCCGGGTCCGGGGCGGCAGCTGGCGAGTGGCGTGCATGGCGGCCATGACGCGGTCCTTGAACTCCGGCGACGGCTCCTCGGCCATCGCCGCGCCCAGCCGGGCCGCGGTCGCGCGCAGCTCGGCGACCTCCTGCGCGCACGGCTCGCACTGCTCGAGGTGGCGGGCGAACTCCGCGCGCTCGAAGTCGGACACCGCGTCGAGGGCGAAGGCGCCGGCCAGGGTGTGCATTTCCGGTGTGCTCACGCGGTCACCCCCAGGCAGTCCCGCAGGCGGATGAGCCCGTCCCGGAGCCGCGTCTTGATGGTTCCTTGCGGCGTCGACAGCACTTCGGCCACCTCGCGATACGTATAGCCCTGGTAGTAGGCGAGCAGCACGGACTCGCGCTGCAGGTCGGTCAGGAAGGTCAGGCAGCGGCGGACCTGGCTGCGCTCGAGCCGCGCGGTGACGGACTCGGCGACCTCGTCGAACGGACGGCCGCGGGCGGCCTCGAAGGTCGCCTTCTGCTCGCGTTCGGTGCTGGCCCGCGCCGAGCGGACCCGGTCGACCGCGCGGCGGTGCGCCAGCGTCATCGCCCAGTTCAGCGCCGAGCCGCGCTCGGGCGCGTACCGCGTGGCGGTGCGCCACAGCTCGACGAGCACCTCCTGCGCGACCTCTTCGGACTGGGCCGCGTCGCGCACGATCCGCCGGACGAGCCCGTAGATCGGCCCGGCGAGCTGGTCGTAGAGCAGCTCGAAGGCGCGCTCGTCGCCCTTGGCGACGCGCACCAGGAGTTCCTCGGCGGTGGGCCCGGCCTCGTGTCCGGAAGGCACCGGAGCCATGTGGCGCGGGCGGGCCGGCTCATCCATGCAGCTGTCCTCCGGCGTTCTGCGGGGTGCGCGGCGCGACCGCGGCCTTCCGCAGCCACAACGCGACGCCGTGGCGGCGGATCAGCGCGGACACCCGCTGCGGGAGCAGCGGCCGGGCCAGCACCAGGCGGGCCAGCCACCGCGGGTTCACCGGGCGGCGAACTCCCCGAAGCGTAGCGACCAACGGCGTCGCGCCTTCCCGGTGCAGCGCCACCGTGAGGTCGAGCAGCGCTTCCGGGCGCGGCAGGCGCATCCGGTACTCGCCGTCCATGCGCTGGAACGGCGAGACGTAGAACTCCTTGTCCGCGCGGGAGCGGTCGTCCGCGTCGGGGTGCAGCAGGTAGGCGTGCCTGCCGCCGTAGGTGTTGTGCACCTCGGCGACGACGCACGCGAGCCGGCCGTCCGGATCGTGGCACCAGTAGACGGTGATCGGGTTGAAGGCGTACCCGAGCACGCGGGCGCCGGCGAGCATGACGACCCGGCCACCGCGCAGGTCGACGTCCCGTTCCCGCAGCCACGCGTCGAGCTTGACCCGGATGCCGGCGCGGTCGTCGGCGGCGAAGTGGTCCCGGCTGTCGAAGCGGGCGAAGGGCCGCAGCCACCAGGCCGGCCGGGGCGGCGCGTCGAGGTCGACCAGCCACAGGTAAACGCGGTGCGCGAAGGCGTACGGCGGGTCGATCCGCCGCACGTGCGCGACCGTGGCGTCGTAGAGCGCGTTCGTCACCAGGCGACCCCCAGGCTTCCGGCGGCGCGGGCGCCCGAGGAACAGCCGTCCTCGTGGAAGCCCCAGCCGTGGTAGGCACCCGCGTAGGCGAGCACGCCGTCGTTCAGCTCGGGCAGACCGCGTTGCGCGGCAACGGATTCCGGCGTGTAGACCGGGTGCTCGTACCGCATCCGCGCGACCAGCCGGTCCGGTTCCGGCGCGTCGCCCGGGTTGAGGGTGACGACGTAGCCGGTCGGCTCCTCGAGCCGCATCAGCCGGTTCATGTCGTAGCTGACCTGGACCGCGCCGGTGGGCGCCCCGCACGCCGGGGCGCGGTAGTTCCACCCGGCCCGCGCGTCGGCCAGCGAGGGCAGCACGCCGGTGTCGGTGTGCAGCCAGGCTTCGTTGGCCGAGTAGCGGAACGCGCCGAGCACCTCGCGTTCGGCGGCGGTCGGGTTGGCCAGCAACGCGAGCGCCTGGTCGGCGTGCGTGGCGACGACGACCCGGTCCACCCGGTGCGGGGTGTCGGCGTCGTCACGGATCTCGACGCCGCGGGCGGTCCGCAGCACCGACCGCACCGGCGTCGACAGGTGGACCGCGGTGAGCTGCTTCGCGGCGCGTTCGACGTACTCGCGGGACCCGCCGACGACGGTCCGCCAGGTCGGCGAGTTCCGCACCGAGAGCATGCCGTGGTTGCGGAGGAACTCGAACAGGTACCGCGCCGGGTAGCGGAGGGTGTCGGTGCGGTCGGCCGACCAGACCGTGGACACCAGCGGCAGCATGAAGTGGTCGACGAAGTAGCGGGTGTAGCCGCCGATGGCGAGGAACGCGCCGAGCGTGACGTCTCCGGCGTCCTCCGCCACGAGCAGGCGCTTCGCGTGCCGGTGGAACCGCTTGACCTCGGCCAGCATCCGCAGGTAGCGCGGCCGGGCGACGTTGCCGCGCTGGGCGAAGAGCCCGGCCAGCCCCTTCGCGCCGGCGTACTGCAGGCCGCAGCCGTCGCAGCGCACGCTCATCGACATCTCGGCGTCGCGGGTGCGCACGCCGAGCTCGGCGAACAGCTTGAGCAGCGTCGGGTAGGTGCGCTCGTTGTGGACGATGAAGCCGGAGTCGACGCCGACCGTCCCGCCGTGCGCGCTCGGCACGTCGTGCGTGTGGGCGTGCCCGCCCAGCCTGCTGTCGGCTTCGAACAGCAGGACCTCGTACTCGCGTTGCAACAGGTAAGCGGCGGTCAGTCCGGCCACCCCGCTGCCGATGACGCCGATGCGTTCTCCCGTGATCTCCACACCGGTGTTTCGGGGCCGCGAGCCGCTCGGATTGGCAGGATGGGCGACCAATCCACGGCGCAACGGAGAGCGAATCCCGGACATGCCGAACAGCACCGCGCACCGCCTCGCCTCGTTCGCCGAAAAGCTCCTCGGCGGACAGCTCCCCGTGGCCTTGCGAACCTGGGACGGAACCCGCGCCGGCCCAGTGGACGCGCCCACCGTGGTGCTGCGCAACCGTCGCGCCCTGCGCCGCCTGCTCTTCGCGCCCGGCGAGCTGGGGCTCGCCCGCGCCTACGTCACTGGTGACCTCGATGTCGAGGGAGACCTGACGGACGGCTTCCGCCGCATCTGGGCCCTCACCCGCGCGGGTGAGGTCAATCGGGTGAACC
The DNA here is from genome assembly GCF_040682715.1 of Amycolatopsis sp. NPDC051128. NCBI lineage: Bacteria > Bacillati > Actinomycetota > Actinomycetes > Pseudonocardiales > Pseudonocardiaceae > Amycolatopsis > Amycolatopsis sp. NPDC051128. Next base: position 106,497 of record NZ_JBFBBN010000002.1, read on the forward strand.
TCGGGCCGCGCGAGTGGGTGGAAGCCGTCTCGCTCGCCGCTCGGCTGGGCGTCTTCGGGCTCCCGCCTCGGCCGCCGGCCGAGGAGGCGCGGCTGTCGGGGAAGCTGCACAGCCCGCTCCGCGACCGGTCCGCGATCGCCCACCACTACGACCTGTCCAACGCCTTCTACCAGCTGCTGATGGACGAGTCGATGGCCTACTCGTGCGCCTACTTCACGTCCGATTCGGCGGACCTCGAGCAGGCGCAGTCCGACAAGCTGGAGCTGGTCTGCCGCAAGCTCGGGCTGCGGCCGGGCCTGCGGCTGCTGGACGTCGGCTGTGGCTGGGGCTCGCTGCTGGTCCACGCGGCCAAGCACCACGGTGTGCACGCCGTCGGCATCACGCTCTCGGCCGGGCAGCTGCAGCACGTCCGCGGCCGGCTCGCCCAGCACGACCTCGCCGACCGCGTCGAGGTGCGGCGCCAGGACTACCGCGAGCTGGCGGACGCGCCGTTCGACGCGGTGGCGTCGATCGAGATGGGCGAGCACGTCGGCGAGGTCAACTACCCGGCCTACGCGGCGACGCTGCACCGGATGGTCAAGCCCGGCGGGCGCGTCCTGCTCCAGCAGATGTCGCGCGGCGGGGACGCGCCCGGCGGCGGCGCGTTCATCGAGCGCTACATCGCCCCGGACATGACGATGCGGCCGGTCGGCCGGACGCTGGACCACCTGGAGTCGGCCGGGCTCGAGATCCGGGACGTGCACGCGCTGCGCGAGCACTACGTGTGGACGGTCCGGGCCTGGGCCGACACCCTGGAGGAGAACTGGGCCGACGTCGTCGCGCTGATCGGCGAGACCGGCGCGCGGGTCTGGCGGCTGTACCTGGTGGGCGGAGCACTGGCGTTCGAGGAGAACCGGATGGGCGTGGACCAGATCCTGAGCGTGCGACCGCACCCGGACGGCACGAGCGGCATGCCGGCGACCCGGGAGTGGTCCTGATGACACTGCTCCTGACCGCCGCGGTGACGCTGGCCGCGGTGGTGGTGACGTTCGGGATCGCGCTGGCCCGCGAGCGGTACGACACGATCGACACGTTCTGGGGGCTCGGGTTCGCGATCGTGGCCGCCGTCGCGTTCCCGCTCGGGGACGGTCCCCTGGCGCTGCGGCTGGTGGTCCTGGCCTTGACGGCCGTCTGGGGTGCGCGGCTCTCGCTGCACCTGCACCTGCGCAACCGCAAGCTGCCCGAGGACCCGCGGTACGCGCGGATGCCGCCCGGGCGGCTGCGGATGTTCCTGCGCGTGTACCTGTTCCAGGCCGTGGTGCTGTACTTCGTTTCACTGCCGGTGCAGTTCGCGATGGACGGCACCGGGTTCGGGGTGCTCGGCTGGCTCGGCATCGTGGTCTGGCTGGCCGGCTTCGCCTTCGAGACGATCGGCGACGAGCAGCTGCGCCGGTTCAAGGCCGACCCGGCCCACCGCGGCAAGGTGCTCGACACGGGGTTGTGGCGGTACACGCGCCACCCGAACTACTTCGGCGACGCGTGCGTGTGGTGGGGCCTCTACCTGCTGGCCTGCTCGACCTGGCCGGGCGCGGCGACCATCCTCTCCCCCGTGGCGATGACCTTCACCCTGGCCCGCGGTACGGGAAAGCCCTTGCTGGAGAAGGGAATGGCGCGGACCCGCCCGGCGTACGCGCACTACGTCGAGCGGACCAGCGGCTTCTTCCCGTTGCCGCCCAAGCGGGTCACTCCCCGGTGAGGCCGTCGGTCAGCTCGCGCAGCACGTCGAGGTGGCCGACGTGCCGCGCCGTCTCCTCGATCATGTGCGTGACGACCCAGCGGACGTTGAACGTCTCGTCCTTGTGCGTCACCTGGTCGTCGAGCCCACGTGCCGCGATGATTTCCCGGCTGCGGGCACACTGGGCTTCGTAGCCGCTCAGCAGGGTTTCGACCTTGGTGTCCGGTGGGATCCGGAACTCCGCGTCAGGGTCCTGTTCCAGTTTCTCCTCCCAGGTGTCCTCCTCGCCGTCGACGACCACGCCGAACCAGAACCACTCGTTGAGCGTGAGGTGGGCGACCAGCCCGGCGATCGTGGTCAGCTCGCTGGGCAGGTGGACGCGCCGGGCCTGCTCGCCGGTCAGCCCGCCGCACTTCCACGCGACGGTCGCGCGGTGGTAGTCGAGCAGGCTGGTGAGGATCTCGCGCTCGCCGCCGGTGAGCGGGACCTCCGGGCGCTGGGGTTTTTCGGTCATGCGTGGAACTCTGCCAGAGGGGTCCGACAGTTTCCGGCGAGACAGTGGCTGACGGCGTCGGCTGCCGCGTACTCGTCCGAGCAGTGGCTGTGGGAAGCCGTCCTTCACAGGCGGCGTCCCCGCGTCAGCGGGCGAACCGCGCGAGATGCGCGAGCGCCCACGACCGCCCGAACTCTGCCAGCACCACTCCCGACCAGCGTCCCGCGATCTTCACATCGGTCCACAAGGTCATCCTCGGACCGGCCAGCGTTCCGTGGCTGACGTGCACGCAGGACGCACCTTCGGCCCAGCAGAACACGAAGTGCGCGTACATGTACATCCACACCTCCAGCCCCGAGGAATCGGTCGCCCGAACAGGCCCTTCGGTGGGGTACGGAGCCCGGTAGAAGACTTGAGTCCGGCTTCCACTGCGAACCTCATCCGCAACGAAGCCCGGTCGCAGCAGGGGATCAGTCTTCGACAATGGTGATCGTGCCGGTGCCATCGCAACTCCCGCAGCCCTTCCCTTTGCAGTCACCGCAGGTGCGAGTGATGTTTTCCATACCGGAAAATGTAGAATCGAAACCGGAAACCCGCCAGCACTACTCGCTTTCTCGCAAGAACTCGGCCGCAACCGACCGAAGAAAGCCCGTCGCCTCTTCATCTTTCAGTGCGTACGACCAGAAGAACTCGAACAGTTCCAAGTGGTAGGCGATATCCCGAGGATCGCGCAGTGCCACCGAACCCGAGAACAGTTCCGCGGTAACGAGCCGTTCGTCATAGACGACGAAGACGTTGAGCGGAGCCTCGGGCACGGTCGCCGCATTCGGCAGAACGGCGATGTCCAGGTTCTCGTACCGGGACAGTTCGACCATCCGTTCGATCTGGGCCGCCATCACGCCCGCACCGGCCATCCGCCACCGCACGGCTTGTTCGGTCATCAGGAACTGGAATCGCTGTGGCGACGTGACCATCGCCCGTTGGCGAGCGATTCGCCCCTCGACGATCTTGGCGATGTCGCCGACCGGCTCCGAGGCGACCGTCGGGCCGAGTGCGACTTCGGCGTAACCGGAAGCCTGGAGAAGCCCGGTCGGGATCGCGGGCAGAAGTGGCGCACCACGCGCGAATCACGTTCCAGAGCTTTCAGATCATTCTGCCGCTGCCAGAAGCCGAGCCTGGCGGAAGTTCGGCGCGACACGTAACCGACCGCGGCCAGCCGAGCCAGCGCGAGCACCGGCTCGGCCTCCGCCCGGCCGATCCCGAGGGCCCGGAGAATGCGCTCGACATCGACCACCGACGGCAGGATCTTCCCCGTTTCGATCCTGCTGATCTTGGCCTGGCTCATGGCACAACGCACTGCCAGCCTCTCTCCCGAGAGACCGGCAGCTTTGCGCAACTCACGAAGTGCTTCCGCGAGAGACTTGCGCTTCTCATGCTCCTGCTCAGGATCCAGCATGCCACTCGTCGAACCGAACTCCTTGCTCCAGTGCCAGCTCGCGCCAGTGCAGATACCGAGGCAGGTCCGGATCTTCCATCAGTTCACGGCTGTGCTGAGTCCCGTCGGGCTCGTAGTCGAGATGGACCACCACACGTTCGTCGAACATCCAGAAATCCTGCTCGGGCAATCCGATGTCCCGCTCTCCGGCTTCGATGATCCGGTAGTCCTCGCCCGCCTCGACATTGCCCGGGATACACCCGGCCAGGAGATATCGCGTGTAGTCGGTCAAGGGTCGGCGAACGATCTTCACTCGCTGGATCGTCTTGCCCGCTGCCACGTACCCACGAACCCGATCGTGCCACTCGCGATTGTCGTCCGGCAGGGCGGGCAAACCCGCGAGAAACCGTTCGAAGTCTTCTCGCTCGCCGGGCATCGTGTAGACCTGCCGCGTCTCCAGCCTGAACGCCGACTTCCTGAACCCGCGAAAGACCTCACGCCACTGTTCACGGTCCAAGAGCATGCAGGGCCTCCCTGACCAGATCGATCGACACCTCGACGACCTGCTCCTCGCGCCCGACGGCAGGCCGGTCGTCCGCGTCGACGATAGCGCCGACGACGAAGAGTGAACCGCGATCGGTGAGGTGGACAGCCGGGCAGTCATCGCTCTTGCAGTCACCGGCGATCTTCTTCAGTTTCATGGCGATCACCGTAGCGGGCACACTGCGTACCCACAACGTCACTCAGTGTCTAGTCTCGTATCCGCATAACTCGCTCAGGAAGCGGTCACCTTCGAGCGATAAGTCGACTTCTTCGCCTGGTTCCCGCAGATCTCCATCGAGCACCACCGCCGCGTCCCCGGCCGAGACGTGTCGAGGAACAGGGCCCCGCACCGCGCTCCGGCGCACCGGCGGACCCGCGCGAACTCCGGGGACGTCACCAGCTCCAGCGCGTCCCGGGCCAGCACCGCCAGCATCGCCGAGGCGGGATCGGAAGCCTGCCAACGCAGTCCGCCCGACGCCGTCAGCGCGGGCGCCGGGGCCGGCAAGGCCGCGAAGCGGTTCAGGCGCTGCCGCACCGAGGGGCGCGCCGCGCCGTCCGTGAGCAGAGCGTAGATCGCTTCGCGCAACGTCTGCGCGTCGCGCTCCGAAGCCGGGCGCACCGGCGTCCCGAACGGCCCGAACTCGTCGATCCACGCGCCCCACGCCGACGCGTCGGGCAGCTCCTCCAGCTCCTCCGCCGTGCCGCGGTAGCGCAACGTCCTGATGAAGTCGAGGCACAACCGGCCCGCTCCGGAGCGGAATCTGTCCGTCATACGGGTCACAGTACGCCGGAACCGGTTTGACTGGTACCGTCGGGAACCGATCAAACCGGTTCCAGCATGGGGGCACGATGACCGAGACCAAGCAGGACGCACCGCCGGGGTGGCTCGTGCTGCTGCTGGCCGTCTCTTGTGGACTGACCGTCGCCAACCTCTACTACGCCCAGCCACTGCTCGCCGAACTGCGGCAGGCTTTCGGCGTCGGCGAGGCCGCCGCCGGCGGGGTCGTCACCGCCACCCAGCTCGGGTACGCCGCCGGGATGCTGCTGCTCGTCCCGCTCGGCGACCGGCTCGAGAACCGCGGTCTCGTCGCCACCCTGCTCGCGCTCGCCTGCGCCGGTCTGGTGGTCACCGGGTTCGCCCCCGGCTTCGCCGTGCTGCTGATCGCCGCCCTGCTCGTCGGGGCGACGTCGGTCGTCGTGCAGATCCTCATTCCGTTCGCCGCCGACATCTCGCCGGACGACATCCGCGGCCGGATCGTCGGGCGGGTCGTCAGCGGGCTGCTCTTCGGCATCCTGCTCTCCCGCGTGGTCGCCAGCCTGCTCGCCGAGGTGACCAGCTGGCGCGTCGTGTTCCTGATCTCGGCGGCGGCGATGGCCGCGCTCGCCGTCGTGCTGCGCTTCATCCTGCCGCCCCGGGCACCCAAGACCGACGTCCCCTACGGACAGCTGATCCGTTCGACGCTCGCCATGGCGCGAAAACATCCCGCGCTGCGCCACCGCGCCTTCTACCAGTCGGCGATGTTCGGCGCGTTCAGCGCGTTCTGGACGACCATCGCGTTCGTGCTGACGGCACCGCCGTTCAACTACTCCCAGCTCGGCGTCGGCCTGTTCGCCCTGGCCGGCGCGGCGGGCGCCGCGGTGGCGCCGCTGGCCGGGCGGTGGGCGGACCACGGCCACGGCCGGCGGCTCACCGCGGGCGCCTTCGTGCTCTGCGCCGCCGCCTTCGCGCTGGCCGGGTTCGGCGCGCACAGCGTCGTCCTGCTGGCCATCGCCGCGATCGCCGTCGACATGGCGGTCCAGACCACGCTGGTGACCGGCCAGCACACGATCTACCAGCTCGACCCCTCGGCCCGCGCCCGGATCAACAGCGTGTACCTCGGCACGTTCTTCGTCGGCGGCGCGATCGGCTCCCAGGCCGGCTCGATCGCCTACCACCTCGGCGGCTGGACGGCGGTCGTCGTGTTCGCCGGCGTGCTCCCGTTGCTCGGCCTGGCCGGGATGACGCGCACGCGCGTCTGACCAGCCTCCCGCCGCGCGGCCGCGAGGACGCTGACCACCGGCGGGCCGAGCGGGAGGGTCTCGGTGCTCAGGTGCGTGAACCCGGCTCCCTTCACCAGATCCTCGATTTCGCGGGCGGCGGCGCGGGACGTTTCCGCCGTGGCGCCGGGACAGCGGCCGAGCGCCCCAATGCGCCCCAATGTGGCGTTCGGTGCGTCCAACGCACCCAATGTGGCGTTCGGTGCGTCAGACGCAACCAACGCCACATTGGGGCGCAAACCGGGCCCTGTCAACGCACCTCGGACGCGCGGCACTAGGCGAACACCGCCCGGTTCGCCGCCACCCACGCGGCGTAGGTCCTTCCCGGGCGACCGAGCAGCTCTTCGACGACGCCGGTCGGCGCCTGCGGATGCCGCAGGGTCTCTTCGAAGCCGTCGAGCAGCCAGTCGACGGCGTCCTCCGGGATACCGAACCCGACCCACTGGGTGCGCTGCTCCGCACGGGTCAGCTCGTGGAACCGGATCTCCTTGCCCAGCACCGATCCCAGCGTCGCGACCTGCTCGCGCTGGCTGATCGCCTCGGGTCCGCTGAGGACGTGCGTGAGCCCGATGTGGCCGTTCGAAACCAGCACCCGGGCGGCCACCGCCGCGATGTCGCCGAGGTCGATCGGGGTCTGCGTCGCGTCGCCGTAGGCCGTGGCGACCTCGCCCGCGCGGACCATGTCCGCCCAGCCGAGCGTGTTGTTCATGAACACCCCGGGCCGCAGGAACGTCCAGGCGAAGCCCGCGTCCCGGACCGCGGCCTCGACCGCGGCGTACTCGTTGCCGCTGGAGCCCTCGTGGCCGTCGCCGACGCTGCTGCCCGACAACGCGACGACCCGCTCGATGCCCGCTTCGGCCGCCAGTTCGCAGAACCGCCGGACGGTCCGCGCCATCGGCGCCAGGTACACCGCGGAGACGTCTTTCAGCGCCACCGGCAGCGTCGACGGCTTCGCCAGCGACCCGACGACCACCTCGGCCTCTGACGGCAGCTTCGCGCGCGAAGGATCGACCGTCAGCGCGCGCACCGGCACTCCCGCCGCGACGAGTTCGTCGACCACCAGCCGGCCCACGCTGCCGGTCGCACCCGTCACCAGGATCGTCATGACACCCTCCTCGTTCTCGTATGCCGTACGAGATCGTACGGCATACGAGAACCCGGGCGCAGGCGAAAAGGAACTTCAGGAGGTGATGGTCGGCAGTTCCGGTGCCGCGACGTCGTAGATCCGGCCCTCCTGGGTGAGCAGCGCGGCGAGCACCTTGGCCTTGCGGTCGGTCTGCTCCGCCGTCCCCCAGCGCACGATCTTCCCGCTGGACAACGTGAACTCCACGCTCGCCGGCGTCTTGGCCGTCGCCGTCGTGACCTGCTTCAGCAGCTGCTCCGGGAGCACGCCCAGCACCGCCGTCACCGCGCGCGTCACCGGGTCGTCGGCCGACACCTTCGGCAGGCGAAGCTCCGGCAAGCCCGGCGGGCGGGCGGGGACCGTCTTGAACACCACGCCACCGCCGTCGACCAGGTGGACGCCATCGCCGCCCGGGCCACTGTCGAAGAACGCGATCGCCGTCCGCTCGGTCACCGTGATCTCGACCGTGTTCGGCCACGAGCGCGACACCTCGACCGTCGCGATGCCCGGCATCCCGGCCACCCGGTCGCGGATCTCGTCGGTGCTCAGCCGCAGCATCGGCTTGTCGGCCGGCACCGCCGCCACCGCGCGGATCTGGTCGGCGGGCACCGCGCGCGAGCCGCTGACCGAGACGTCCTTCACCCCGAGCATCGGGCTGAAGAACAGCAGGTAGACCAGGGCGAGCACGGTCAGCACGGAGAGCAGCGCGACCCACCGGCGGCGGATCTCGACCTGCCGGCTGGACCGGTTCCGGACCGCGGGCGGCCGGGCCGACACACGGGTGCGGCGGCGTTCCTCGTCGGAGCGCCGCCCCCGCCGTTCCCGGGCCAGGGCGGCGCGATCCCGTTCGTCCTCTTCGGACGGACGGCGGCGTTCCCTGACGGTGTCCTCGCCGCCTCCGCGGGAGGGAGTACGTCGGCGGGTGTCTTCGCCGCCTCCGCCGGAGGGAGTACGTCGGCGGGTACTCATGGCGTCAGCGCTTGTCCAGCTCGGCGAGGATCTCCGGGCCCAGCTGCGTCACGTCCCCGGCGCCCATGGTGACGACGAGGTCGCCGCCCTTCACCAGCCCGGCGACCAGCTCGGCGGCGACGTCGAAGGCGGGCTCGTAGTGCACCGGCACGGTGACGCGGTCGGCGATCAACGCCCCCGTCACGCCCGGCTCGGGTTCCTCGCGGGCGCCGTAGACGTCGAGCACGACGACCTCGTCGGCCAAGGACAACGCGGAAGCGAACTCCGCCGAGAACAGCTTCGTCCGCGAGAACAGGTGCGGCTGGAACACCACGACCACCCGCCCGGACCCGGCCGCCGTCCGCACCGCGCGCAGCTGCGCGGCCACCTCGGTCGGGTGGTGCGCGTAGTCGTCGTAGACGCGGACGTCGGCGGCCCGGCCCTTGAACTCGAAGCGACGGCGGACACCGCCGAACGCGGCGAGCCCGTCCGCCAGCTCGGCGGCGGGCGCGCCCAGCTCGAGCCCGGCCAGGAGCGCCGCCACCGCGTTGAGCGCCATGTGCTCACCCGGCACCGCCACCCGCACCGGCAGCTCGGAGCCGTCCAGCGCGAGCCGGACGACCCCGCCGTCCGGCGCCGGGGTGTAGCCGAGGATGCGGGCGTCGCCCTCACCGGTGACCGTGCGGCCGTAGCGGCGCACCCGGACGCCCAGCTCCGCGGCCTGCTTGCCCAGTTCGTCCGCCCCAAGATCGTCGCCGCAGACGATCAGCAGCCCGCCCGGCTGGATCCGGCCGACGAAGTCGGTGAACACCTTCGTGTAGGCCTCGGCCGTGCCGTGGTGGTCGAGGTGGTCCGGCTCGACGTTCGTCACGACCGCGACCGACGGCGAGTAGGTCAGGAACGAGCCGTCGCTCTCGTCGGCCTCCGCGACGAAGATGCCGCCCTCGCCGTGGTGGGCGTTGGCGCCGGACTCGTTGAGGTCGCCGCCGATGGCGAACGACGGGTCGAGCCGGCAGTGCTGCAGCGCGACGGTGAGCATCGACGTCGTCGACGTCTTGCCGTGCGTGCCCGCGATGCAGGCGACCCGGTGGCCTTCCATCAGCCCGGCCAGCGCCTGCGCCCGGTGCAGCACGGGGACGCCCACGGCGCGCGCCGCGGCCAGCTCGGGGTTGGTCTCCTTGATCGCCGTCGACACGACCACCGCGGACGGCAGCTCGGCCAGCTCCCCCAGGTTCGCCGCCCGCTGGCCGACGAACAGCTCCGCGCCCTGGGCGCGCAGCGACAGCAGCGCACGCGATTCCTTGGCGTCCGAACCGGTCACCTTCGCGCCGCGGGCCAGCAGGATCCGGGCGATCCCGGACATGCCGGCGCCGCCGATGCCGATCAGGTGCGCCCGGCGCAGCTCTTCGGGCAACTCAAGCACGGGCGGCCTCCAGGACGATCTTGGCGAGCAGTTCGTCGGCTTCGCGGTGGCCCATGCCGACCGCCGCCGCGCCCATCTTCGCGACGCGGTCGGCGTCGGTGACCAGCGGGACGACCAGGTCGGCGACCTTGGCCGGGGTGAGATCGGCGTCGAAGACCATCAGCGCCGCCCCGGCGTCGACCGCCGGCCGGGCGTTGGTGGCCTGCTCGCCGTTGCCGTGCGGCAGCGGGACGAAGACCGCGGGCAGCCCGACGGCCGTCACCTCGGCGACCGTCATGGCGCCCGAGCGGCACACCGCGACGTCGGCCGCCGCGTAGGCCAGGTCCATCCGCTCCAGGTACGGTACCGGCACATACGCCGGCCGGCCCGGGAACTCCTGCACGACCAGGGTGTTTTTCGGGCCGTGCGCGTGCAGCACGCCGACGCCGGCGTCGGCGAGGTCCTTCGCCGCGCCGGACACCGCGTCGTTGATCGACTTCGCGCCCTGCGAGCCGCCGAACACCAGCAGCGTCGGCGCGTCCGGGTCCAGTCCGAAGTGCGCGCGGGCCTCGGCCCGCAGCGCGGCGCGGTCCAGCGACGTGATCGACCGCCGCAGCGGGATCCCGACGACCTCCGCCTTCGGCAGCGGCGTGCCCGGGACGGCGACCGCGACGCGGCGCGCGAACCGGGCGCCGACCTTGTTCGCCAGGCCCGGCGACTGGTTGGCCTCGTGCACGACGATCGGGACGCGGCCACGCGCGGCCAGGTACGCCGGCAGGGCGACGTAGCCGCCGAAGCCGACGACGACGTCCGCGCCGACCCGGTCGAGGACCTCCCGGGTGCGGCGCACCGAGTCGCGGACCTTCAGCGGCAGCTTGAGCAGCTCCGCCGTCGGCTTGCGCGGCAGCGGCACCGGCGGGATCAGCTCCAGGGGGTAGCCGCGGGCCGGGACGAGCTTGTTCTCCAGGCCGCGCTCGGTGCCGAGGGCGATCACCGTCGCGTCCGGGCGCAGCCGCATGACGGCGTCGGCCAGCGCGAGGGCGGGTTCGATGTGTCCTGCGGTGCCACCTCCGGCGACCACGACCACGGGTGCTTTGCCCGCGGCGGCTCGCTCGGCTCCCTTGACGGGGTTACTCACCTATGACCTCTCCGGTTCGCGGTACTCCGGGTACCACGGCTCGCTGTTGTCCGCGCGGCCCCGCCGCGAGACGTGCTCGTGCGGGTCGTGCTCGTCCGTGCCGCGCTGCGGCGCACCGGCTCGCGGACCGACCTGCGTCGTTCCTGTGCCGGGGCGGGCCGCGCCGCACGGGGCGCCGGCCTGGCCGCCTTCGCCCCACTTCGCCCCGCCGCCTTGCGGGTGGCGGGCGGGCGGTACGGGTCGGGCGCGGGCAGCCGCAGCAGGCGTCCGAACTTACCCGGCCCCTGAGTGCGCAGCGCGGCGACCGCCTCCGGTTCGTGCCGGGCGGCGTTGGCGAGCACGCCCATGATGAGCATGGTGATCACCAGCGAGGTGCCGCCGTAGGAGATCAGCGGCAGCGTGACGCCGGTGACCGGGAGGACACCGACGACGTAGCCGATGTTGATGGCGGCCTGGGCGACCAGGAACACCGTCAGCGTGGCGGAGACGATCCGGATCCACGGGTCGATGTTGCGGGTGGCGATCCGCAGCCCGACCACGGCGACCCCGGCGAACAGGCTCAGCACCACCACGCAGCCGATGAAGCCGAGCTCCTCGCCGATCAGGGCGAAGATGAAGTCGTTCTGGACGTTCGGCAGGTAACTCCAGCTGGCCGCGCCCTGGCCGACGCCCTTGCCGAACAGCCCGCCGTCGGCGAGCGCGAGCTTGGCCTGGTTCGCCTGGAAGCCCGCGGCCGAGGTGTCGGCGTCGGGCGAGAGGAACGACATGACCCGGGCGAGGCGGTAGGGCGCGATCACGGCGAGCACGAGCACGCCGGCCAGGCCACCGGCGAGGATCACGCCGAACAGCCGTTTCGGGGCGCCGGCGAACCACAGCAGCGCCAGCAGCACCACGGCCAGGGTGACCGTGCCGCCGAGGTCGGGCTGCAGCATGACCAGGGCGAACATCAGCAGCGCGATCGGCACCACCGGCACCAGCAGGTGCCGCCACTGGTGGATCACGTTGTACTTGATCACCAGGATGTGGGCGCCCCAGAAGGCGAGCGCGACCTTCGCGGCCTCGACCGGCTGGAAGGTGAAGTCGCCCAGCCGGAACCAGCCCTGCGAGCCGTTGACCTCCGAGCCGAGCGGCGTCAGCACGAGCACGAGCAGGCCGAGGCAGATCACCGTCGCGGTCGCGGACATCCGCCGGATCCGCTCCAGCTTGACCCGCAGGCCCAGCCAGAACACGACCGAGCCGATCGCGACGAACACGAGGTGCTTGGTGAACAGCGAGTAGACCCCGCTGCCGGTCTTCGGGTTGTAGGACGCGACCGACGACGCCGACAGCACCATGACGATGCCGATGACGGTGAGCATGCCGGTGAGGGCGAGTACGAGGTGAAACGACGCCAGCGGGCGCGAGAGCCACGCGGTCAGCGCGGTCCGGAAGGCGACGAACCCGCTCTCCTTGCGCTCCCGGCGCGGCCGCTTGGGCGGTACCCGGCGCTCAGCTGTCGTCGTCACCCGGGGCCCCCGCCGCGTCGTCGCTGAGGACGTGCACCGCCGCGGTGAACGCGTCGCCGCGCTCGCCGTAACCGCGGAACATGTCCAACGACGCCGCGGCGGGTGCCAGCAGCACCACGTCACCTGGCCGGGCCATCGCGCTGGCCGCACTCACCGCCGCAGTCATGGGTTCATCGTCACCCGCACGGAGGCTGTTCACCGGGACATCCGGCGCGTGTCGCGCCACCGCGGCGGCGATCACGGGCGAATCGACCCCGAGTAGCACGACTCCGCGGAGGCGGCCGGCGATGCTGCTCACGAGTTCGTCGACCGAGGCGCCCTTGAGCTGGCCGCCGGCGATCCACACGATGCTTTCGTGGGCGCGCAGCGACCCGGCGGCCGCGTGCGGGTTGGTCGCCTTGGAGTCGTTGATGTACCGGACCCCGGCGATCTCGGCGACCTCCACGGCCCGGTGCGGGGCCGGCTGGTACTCGCGCAGCCCCTTGAGCACGGCCTCCGGCGAGACGCCGTGGGCGCGCGCCAGCGCGGCGGCCGCGAGCGCGTTCGAGACGTTGTGCGGGCCGGCCGGGCGGACGTCGGCGAGCGTGGCGAGCTCCTCGGCGCTGGTGGCCGGGTCGGCGACGAAGGCGCGGTCGACCAGCAGGTCTTCGACCAGGCCGAGCTCACCGGCGCGCGGGGTGTCCAGCCGGAAGCCGACGCGGCGGGCGTCCGGGCCCGCGTGCTCCCCGGCGATCCGGGTGGACCACTCGTCGTCGGCGTTGTGCACGGCGATCTTGGCGCGGGCGTACACCCGCCCCTTCGCGGCCGCGTACTCCTCCATCGAGCCGTGCCAGTCGATGTGGTCCTCGGCCAGGTTGAGCACCACGGCCGCGTCCGGGGCGAGGGTCGACGACCAGTGCAGCTGGAAGCTCGACAGCTCCACGGCGAGCACGGTGTAGCCGGCGCGGACCGCGTCGAGCGCCGCGTAGCCGATGTTCCCGCAGGCCACGGCGTGCGCCCCGGCCGCCTTCAGTATCGACTCCAGCATGCCGGCGGTCGTCGTCTTGCCGTTGGTCCCGGTGATCACGAGCCACGACGGCGGGTGCTCCCGCAGCTGCCCGACCCGCCAGGCCAGCTCGACGTCGCCGATCACCTCGACGCCCGCCTCGGCGGCGGCCACGAGCAGCGGCGACGTCGGCCGCCAGCCGGGGCTGGTGACGACGAGGACGACGTCGGACGGCGGCTCGCTCAGGCCCGGGACCAGCTCGGCGCCGAGGCCGTCCAGCTCGGCCAGGCGCTCGGCGTTGCCGTCGGTGACCGTGACCCGGGCACCCAGCTCGACGAGCACGGGCACCACCGACTTGCCGGTGACCCCGGCACCGGCGACGAGGACGTGACGACCGGCAACCTCCATGTCAGCCCCCGACGCCCAGCTGCTCGCTGTAGAACAGGCCGAGCCCGAACATGCAGCAGATCGCCGAGAGCAGCCAGAACCGGATGATGACCGTGGTTTCGGCCCAGCCGGCCAGCTCGAAGTGGTGGTGGAACGGCGCCATCCGGAACAGCCGCCGCCGGGTCGTCCGGAACACCGCGATCTGCGCGACCACCGAGATCATCTCGACCATGAACAGGCCGCCGATGACGATGGCGAGCAGCTCGGTGCGGGTGGTCATGGACAGCCCGGCGACCAGGCCGCCGAGGGCCAGCGAGCCGGTGTCGCCCATGAAGATCTTCGCCGGGGCCGCGTTCCACCAGAGGAACCCGACGCAGGCGCCGGCCGCCGCCGCGGCGACCACGGCCAGGTCCAGCGGGTCGCGGACGTCGTAGCAGGCGGCCGCCGGGCCGTTCGCGCAGGACAGCCGCTCCTGCCAGAACGAGATGACGACGTAGGTGGCCAGCACCATCGCCGCCGCGCCGCCGGCCAGGCCGTCGAGGCCGTCGGTGAAGTTCACCGCGTTCGACCAGCCGGAGATCACGACGTAGCAGAAGATCACGAAGATCACCGACGGGAACGTGATCAGCGCGAGATCGCGGACGTAGGAGAGGCTCTCCGACGCCGGCGTGATGCCGTGCTCGTTCGGGAAGTTGAGCGCCAGCACCGCGAACGCGATGGTGACGACCAGCTGGCCGACCAGCTTCGCGGTCTTGTTCAGCCCGAGGTTGCGCTGCTTGCGGATCTTGATGAAGTCGTCGAGGAACCCGACGATCCCGAGCCCCACCGCGAGCAGCAGCACGAGCAGCCCGGAGGCCGTCGGCGCGCCGCTGCGGGAGTTGAACATCCAGTTGATCAGGTGCGCGGCGAAGTACCCGACGACCATCGCGATGATGATCGCGACACCGCCCATGGTCGGGGTACCGCGCTTGGACTTGTGTCCCTGGGGGCCTTCCTCGCGGATCTCCTGGCCGAAGCCCTGCCGGGAGAAGACCCGGATCAGGTAGGGCGTGAGCAGGATGGAGATCAGCAGGCCCGCCGCGGCCGCGATCAGGATGCTGATCACGCGTCACCACCGTTCGAGCGTTCTGTGGAGTGGGGGGATCCGGGGTCGAGCAGAGCTTCGGCCACCCGCCAGAGACCGGCGGCCTTGGAGGCCTTGACCAGCACCACGTCCCCGGGACGGAGCTGATCATGCAGCAGGGCGACGGCGGCCTCGACGTCGGGTACCAGGGTGGCTTCCTCGCCCCAGGAACCCTCCTGGCACGCGCCCTGGTGCATGGCCGCCGCACCGGGCCCGATCACGACGAGCTTGGCGATGTTGAGCCGCACGACGAGCCGGCCGATCTCGTCGTGGGCGGTGACCGCGTCCGCGCCGAGCTCGCCCATCACGCCGAGCACGGCCCAGGAGCGGCGGCCGCTTTCCCGCGTCATCGCCGCGAGGGCCTTCAGGCCGGCCCGCATCGACTCGGGGTTGGCGTTGAAGGAGTCGTTGAGGATGGTCACGCCGTCCGGCCGGGTGACGACCTCCATGCGGCGCGCGGAGCGCCGTTCGAGCTGCGAGAGCCGCGCGGCGATCTCCGCCGGGGTCGCGCCCAGTTCCAGCGCGACGGCCGCGGCCGACAGCGCGTTGCCGACGTGGTGCTCGCCGTGCAGCGGCAGCTTCACCGACGCCTCCCCGGCCGGGGTGACCAGCCGGAAGGACGCGCGGGCCTCGTCGTCGAGGGTGATGTCGGCCGCGCGGACCTGCGCGGACGCGCTCTCGCCGACGAACACCACCCGGGCCTTCGTGCGGCTCGCCATGGCCGCGACCAGCGGGTCGTCGAGGTTGAGCACCGCGACGCCGTCCGCGGGCAGGGCCTCGACCAGCTCGCCCTTGGTCTTCGCGATGCCTTCGCGCGAGCCGAACTCGCCGACGTGCGCGCTGCCGACGTTGAGCACGACGCCGATCTTCGGCGGCGCGATCTCCGCGAGGTGGGCGATGTGCCCTGGCCCGCGCGCCGACAGCTCCAGCACCAGGTGCCGGGTTTCCGCGTCGGCCCGCAGCGCCGTCCAGGGGTGGCCGAGCTCGTTGTTGAACGACCCGGGCGGCGCGACCGTCGGGCCGAGCGGCTCGAGCAGCTGGGCGATGACGTCCTTGGTGGACGTCTTGCCGGAGGAGCCGGTGACGCCGACGACGGTCAGGTTGCCCTCGGCCAGGCGCTGCACGACGTGCCGGGCGAGCTTGGCGAGCGCGGCCAGCACCGCGGCGCCGGAGCCGTCCTTGTCGCCGGTCAGCGCGACCGACCGCTCGTGGGCCTCGCCCGCGGCGAGCGGAGGCACGACGATCGCGGGGGCGTCGACCTCGCGGGCGGCCAGCACGGCCAACGCACCGGCCGCCACGGCCTGCGCCGCGAAGTCGTGGCCGTCGACCTTCTCCCCCGGCAGCGCGACGAACAGGCCGCCGGGGGTGAGCTTCCGGGTGTCGAACTCCACGCTGCCGGTCACCTGCGCGCCCGGGTCGGCGCGGTGCAGCCGGCCGCCGACGACGTCGGCGATCTCGGCCAGGCTGAGCACGATCACACACTCACCTCGAGTTTGTTGCGGATGGCCGCGGCCAGCTCGTCGCGGTCGGAGAACGGGTGCACGATGCCGCCGGCCTCCTGGCCGGACTCGTGGCCCTTGCCCGCCAGGAACACGATGTCTCCCGGCTCGGCGAGCGAAACGGCGTGCGCGATGGCCTCGCGGCGGTCGGCGATCTCGATGATCTCGCCGCCCTCGGCGAGCCCGACCGCGCGGGCGCCGGCGAGCATCGCGGCGCGGATCGCCGCGGGGTCTTCGGAGCGCGGGTTGTCGTCGGTGACGATCAGGACCTCGCTGCGGCGGGCGGCCGCCTCGCCCATCATCGGGCGCTTGGCGGTGTCCCGGTCGCCACCGCAGCCGAGCACGGTGATGATCCGGCCCTCGGCGCGGGCCCGCAGCGCGTCCAGGCCCTGCGCGACCGCGGCGGGCTTGTGGGCGTAGTCGACGACGGCGGTGAAGCCCTGGCCGACGTAGACGCGTTCCATCCGGCCCGGCACCTGCACCTCGGCGAGCCCGGTGACGATGTGGTCCAGGCCGATCCCGGCGGCGCCCAGGATCGCCGCGGCCAGCACGGCGTTGGCGACATTGAACTCGCCGGGCAGCGGGATCCGGGCGGCCGCGCTGACGCCGCCCGGGCCGTGCAGGGTGAACGTCTGCTCGCCGTTCGGGGTGGCCTCGAGGTCGGTGGCCTTCCACGCGGCCTCGGTGCCGGGGTCGGTGGTCACGGTGATCGTCCGCGGCGTGAGCAGGGCCTGGCCCCACGCGCTGTCGACCACGACGACCTCGGTCGTCGAGCGGCCGTCGAACAGCAGGGACTTCGCGGCGAAGTACTCCTGCATGTCCTTGTGGAAGTCCAGGTGGTCCTGGGAGAGGTTGGTGAACGCGCCGACCGCGAACCGGGTGCCGTTGACGCGGCCCAGCGCGAGCGCGTGGCTGGAGACCTCCATCGGCACGTGCGTGACGCCGCGCTCGAGCATCACCGCGAGGAGGGCCTGCAGGTCCGGCGCCTCGGGCGTGGTGAACCCGCTGACGAGGCGTTCGCCGGCGATCCGGGTCTCGACCGTGCCGATCAGGCCGGTGGTGCGGCCGGCGGCCTGGAGCCCGGCGTCGACCAGGTAGGACGTCGTGGTCTTGCCGGAGGTCCCGGTGACGCCGAGGACGGCCAGGTTCAGCGAGGGCTCGCCGTAGATCCAGGCGGCGATCTCGCCGAGGGCGGCACGCGGGTCGGCGAGGACGAGGACCGGGACGCCGGCGTCGCGCAGCGCGGGCCGCTCGGCGCCTTCGGCGTCGGTGAGGACCGCGACGGCGCCGGCCGCGACGGCCTGGTCGCTGAAGTCGGCACCGTGGGCGCGCGCGCCGGGCAGCGCGGCGAAGAGGTCGCCGGGCAGCACGTGCTGGGCGCGCAGGGTGGTGCCGGTGACGGTGAGCTCGGCGGCGTCGGGCCGGTCGGCGATGAGGCGGGCGTCCGCCCTGGCGAGGAGGGTCGCCAGCGGGACCGGGTCGATGCGCGCCGGGCGCGGCGGCGCCGGGACCGCTTTCACCGGGCTTTCCGGCACCTGGGAACTGGACGATGACACGGACACGGCCAAGAGGCTACCGGCGGCCGGTTCGGGGGGCCGCACGCGGTACGGCGATTGCGTGCGGGATCGGCACATGTGCTAAGCGCGGTTTCACACCTCGTTGCGCCGCAACGCTTTCCCGCGCGCTCCGGGCCGATGTGGACGCTCAACGCGTTAAAGCCCCCTCACGGGTGAGGGGGCTTTAACGGACAGTGCCTACGGAGTGATGATCAGCGGCACCTCGGGCGACGGACCGTCGGACAACGGAATCTGGAACCGCTGCGTCAGGTACGACGCGATGCTGTGGAACAGCGGCGCCGCGGAGTGACCCACCGGTAGCGTCGTGTCGGGGGCGTCCAGCCGGATCCCCACGACGAACCGGGGGTGGTCGGCGGGCAGGATGCCGGCGAAGGTGATGTTGTACAGGTGGTCGCTGTACACGTTCGTCCGCGGGTCGACCTGCTGGCCGGTGCCGGTCTTGCCGGAGATCTGGTAGCCCTCGACCGCCGCGCTCGGAGCGGTGCCCTTCTGGAGGCCCTTGCCGTTCTGGGCGACCGCGCGCATCATGTCGCGCACCGTCTTGGCCGTCTGCGGATTGACCACCTGGACCGTCTTGGGCGCCGGCTCGGGCACGGTCGTCCCGTCCGGGTTGACCTTGGCCTTGACGATCCGGGGTTCGACGCGCAGGCCGTCGTTGGCGATGGCCTGGTACATCCCGGCCATCTGCAGGACGGTCATCGACAGGCCCTGGCCGATCGGCAGGTTGCCGAAGGTGGTCGCCGACCACCGGCTGCGCGCGGGCACGACGCCCGCGCTCTCACCGGGGAGGCCGACGCCGGTGCGCTGGCCGAGGCCGAACTTCTTGAGCAGGTCGAGGTAGCGTTCTTCGCCGATCTTCTGCGCCAGCAGCAGGGTGCCGATGTTGGACGACTTGGCGAAGATCCCGGTGGCGGTGAACGTCTGGGTGCCGTGGGTCCAGGCGTCGTGCACGGTCTTGTCGGCGACCTGCAGCGAACCGGGCACCTGGACCGTCGACTCCGGTGTCGCGACGCCGTATTCGATCGCCCCGGTCGCGGTGACGAGCTTGTTGACCGACCCGGGTTCGAACGGCGTGGTGACCGCGGGGTTGGCCAGGTCGTCGGTGGTCCAGGCGGACTGGTCGTTGGGGTCGAACGTCTTGTCGTTGGCCAGCGCGTAGACCTCGCCGGTCTTGGCGTCCATGACGACCGCCTGGCCGCCCTTGGCGTGCGACTGCTGGACGTAGTCGGTCAGCTGCCGCTGCACCTCGTACTGCAGGTCGGAGTCGATGGTCAGCTCGAGGTCCGAGCCCGGGACGGCGGCCTGCAGGTCGCGCTCGGTGCCCGGGATGACGACGTTGTCGCTGCCGTTCTTGGTGTTGACCAGCATCCGGCCCGGCGTACCCGCCAGGTCCTTGTCGCGCAGCAGCTCCAGCCCGACCAGGCCGTGCAGGTTGTGCTTCGAGACGTCCGGGGCGTCGGACCGCCAGTTCGCGGCCCCGACGATGTTGGACGCGAGGCTGCCGCCCGGGTACTCCCGCAGCGCGCGCTTCTCGACGCTGATCCACGCGAAGTGCTTCACGATGTCGGCGGCGATGGACGGCTCGATGTTGTTCACCAGGTAGGTGAAGGCCGCCTGCTTGTGGAACAGGTCGAGCAACTGCTGCTCGCCGATCACGTTCGGCAGCTTGCCGGCGATGTACTTGGCGGCCGCGGCGGTCTCGGAGTCGAACGTCTTCTGCGTGCCGGGGTTCTTCGCCGCGTAGTCGTCCATGCTCTTGCGCAGCGCCTTGAGGTTCACCGAGAGCGTGCGCACCTCGACGCTGAACGCCAGCTTCGCGCCGTTGCGGTCCACAATGGACCCGCGCTGGGCCGGGATGTCGATCGTCTGGGTGCGCTGCCGCTCCGCGGCCTGCGACAGCTCGCCCGCCTCGAACCACTGCACCTGCACGAGTTTCGCGCCCGCGACGACGAGCATGGCGACGAGGATCAGGCGGACGGCGGAGAACCGGCTGCGGTTCCCGCCGTTGCCCTGGCGCGCGGCCGCGCTGCGCGTCCCGGCCGAGTAGGTCCGCCGCGCGCTCCCCGCGGCGCGCGGGCGGCCCTGTCCGCGGCTCGAAGCCATCACTGGCCACCCGCCGGCGTCGCGGTCTGCGCGTCGGCGGGCACGGCGGGCTGGTCGCCCTCGACCGGCGCGCCCTGCGGCGACTGGGTGCCGGCGGCGGGTGCGACCGGCGGCACGACCGGCACCGGCGGCGTGTCGGCCTTGGCCTTCTTGGGCTCCCCGACGAGCGAGGTCTTCCCGTCGGGGCCGACGACGATGCGCGCCGGGTCGCCACCGGGGACCATGCCCTGCTGCTGGGCCGAGGGGGCCAGATAAGCGGGCGACTCGGCCTTCGCGACGTCGCGCTGCAGCTGTTCCTTGGTCTCGGCCAGGTTCGCGTTGGTGGTGCGCAGCTGCTCGAGCCGGTAGGAGTCGGCGATCGCCTGCGTGGTCAGCCACAGCGTGGTGGCCACGCCGGCGGCCAGCAGCGCCATCATCATCAGCACGAACGACGCCCGTGACTTCGGCAGCCGCAGCTTGAACTTCGGCGCGCGCACGCCCGGCTCGGCCTTCGGCGCGGGGCGCGGCTCGCGCTCCTTGAGCAGGTCGGCACGCTGGGCACGGCGCGCGTAGGCGCGCTCGGCCGCGGACGTGCGGCCCCGCGACGCGCGGCGCGGCGCGGCCTTGCCCGGCTGGAGGGTCTGCGGCTCCGGCTCGGCGGTGGTCGAGGTGCGGGCGGCGTCCCCTCGTCCCCGCGTCGCCGGCGCGGTCCGGCGGCGGGACTTCGCGGGAGCGGTCATCGCGGCTCTCCGATCCTCTCTGCGGCCCGCAGCCGCACCGAAGCGGCACGCGGGTTACGTTCGATCTCCTCTTCGCCGGCCTTCTCGGCGCCCCGGGTCAGGAGCTTCAGCTCCGGCCCGTGTCCCGGCAGCTCCACCGGAAGCCCTTCCGGGGTGCGGGACTTCGCGAGCGCGGCCAGCGCCTGCTTGACCAACCGGTCTTCGAGGGACTGGTACGACTCGACGACGATCCGGCCGTTCATCGCCAGCGCGCCCAGCGCGGCGGGCATGGCCCGGCGGAGCACCTCCAGCTCGCCGTTGACCTCGATCCGCAGCGCCTGGAAAGTCCGCTTCGCGGGGTGCCCGCCGGTCCGCCTGCTCGCCGCCGGGACGGCGTCGTAAAGCAGTTCGACCAGGCGCCCGCTCATCGTGAACGGCTCCTTTTCGCGGGCGTTGACGACGGCCCGGACGATCCGCTGCGCGAACCGTTCCTCGCCGTAGTCCCGCAGGATCCGGATCAGCTCGCCGGGCGCGTAGGTGTTGAGCACGTCGGCGGCGGTGAACCCGGTGGTCGGGTCCATCCGCATGTCGAGCGGCGCGTCCTTGGAGTAGGCGAACCCGCGCTCGGCGCGGTCCAGCTGCATCGACGAGACGCCGAGGTCGAACAGGATGCCGTCCGCCTTGGCGATCCCCAGCCCGGCGAGGGCTTCGGGGAGTCCGTCGTAGACGGTGTGCACGAGGTCGACGCGGTCGCCGTGGCGGGCGAGGCGTTCCGCCGACTTCTCCAGCGCGGCGGGGTCGCGGTCCAGCGCGACGAGACGCAGCCGCGGGAAGGCTTCGAGGAGGGCGTCGGAATGCCCGCCGAGGCCGACGGTCGCGTCCACGAGGATCGCGTCGCGGTCGGCGAACACGGGAGTGAACAGCTCGACGATGCGCGCCAGCAGTACCGGGACGTGCTCGGGTGCCGTCAAGTTCCCTCCCCCTTTCTCGCCTGGGCGGCCCGGGGGGAAAGACGGCGGATGCCGTCAGGTCCCTGTCCGCCCGCTGCTGACCTGGTACCGGGGAAGGTGCACCAGGGCCATTGAGCGGACAGAGGCCTCACGGCATCCGGTGGGGCGTCCCCGTCGTGCGGGCAGTGGCGAACCCCCGTCCCCCGACGACGTGGGTGCACCTCGACCGCATGGCTAGAAGACGCCCGGCAGTACTTCCTCTCGAGCCTTCGCGTAGCTGTCCTCGTGCTCCTCCAGGTACGCCTGCCACGCTTGGGCGTCCCAGATCTCCAGCCTGGTGATCGCCCCGATCACCACGCACTCCTTGCTGAGCCCCGCGTAGCGGCGGAGCTCGGGCGCGATGGTGATGCGCCCCTGCCCGTCAGGGCGTTGTTCGTCCGTGCCGGCGAACAGGTAGCGCTGGTAGGCCCGGACCGCCTCGTTGGTGAACGGGGCGTCGGCGACCTTGCGCGCCATCTGCTCGAACTCGGCGCGGGGGAAGACGAAGAGGCAGTGGTCCTGCCCCTTGGTGACCATCAGCCCACCCGCCAAGGCGTCCCGGAACTTCGCGGGCAGCGCGAGCCGCCCCTTGTCGTCCAGTTTCGGGGTGTGGGTGCCGAGGAACACGGCCTCCACCTCCCTACCGCCTGCGGCGGCGAACCACCTCAGACGGCCACGGGGCATCCCTTCCGCCCCACTGGCCACCACCGTACCCCACTTTTCACCACAGTCAACGCGACAAAGGCGCAGACCACTCCGTCGTGTCAAGCGTTTACGCAGGTCAGCAGGGTGGGGCCAGGTGGGGGTGGTGGTGGGGCACGGTGGCCAAGATCCCCCGCGGCGGGGTCCCGAGCAACCTCAGCTGCCCCCCATGCGTCCGCATAACGGCCGCGAAAGAACTCTGTGCCCCTCTCGTGGGGCCCGGTGGGGAACACCGGTGGGGCCCGGTGGGGACTCCCGGCGAACCCCGCAGGGAGTGTCGCGAATGACTCATTCGGGACGTCGCAGGTCCCGAAGGAGCAAGGCCGGGCAGTTAGCTGCGGCAGCGAGCTGTCAAGCTGCCCGATTGGCCCGATTAGCTCGGTTTCAGGTGCTCGCCCACAGCCGTGAATGGCTCATTGAGGGACATAGAGTCCCTCAATGAGCCATTCACGGCCTTCCGTTGACCGCTTGCGCGGCAGAGGAATCCTTAACTACCCGGCCTGGGGTGAATGAGTCATTCGCGACGTTCGCAAGACCAGTGTTCAGTCTTCCGGGGTTACCAGGGCCGCGACGCGGGCCGCGAGGCGGGCGCTGTCCACCGGGGTCACGTTCACCCACGCCTGCCCGCCCCGGCCCGCGGTCTTCGTCGCGCAGTACGCGCCCACGTCCGTGTCGAACCACGTCAAGCCGCCGGTGCGCGAGACCCGGCCCGAAGCCGACCGGCGGCTCACGCTGAACTGGCCCGCCGCGTACACCGGCCGGGCCTGGATCGCCAGCACCTCCCGCAGCTGGGCCGAAGACGCCGAAGACGCCGCCGACACCGCGGAGGACGGATCCGCCAACGCGGACTCCGAGAGGCTGACGCCGTACCCGGGTCCCGCCGTCAGCTCCGGCAGCACGTCCACCAGCGCCGTGCACAGCTCGCCTTCGCGGATCGAGTCCAGGCCGATCGTCTGCTCCGGCTGGGTCGCCAGCACGCCGCGGCGGCCGCGGGCCGCCGTCACCGCGCGAAACGGTGTCGACGCCGTCATGTCCGCCAGCGCTTCGCACGCCACGAACACGTCCGCGGCCGCGAGCAGGTTCAAGCGCGATGCCAGCGCCGGTTCCAGAGAACCGTCGTAGAGACCGCGCTCGGCGAGGTTCTCGTACACTGCCTTCCGCACCTCGGCGCGCTCCTCGTCCGTCGCGCCGACGCTGCGCACGGTCAGCGGCTCCGGCGGCCGGTCGTGGCCGAGGTCGCTCCAGAGGATGTCGAACGCCGACGCGGAGATCCGGATCAACCCTGCCCCAGCGCCGGCGGGGCGGGGAACGTCTCGACGGGCACGTGGCCGCGCAGGGCCGTGTCCCGGGTGCGGAGGACGTCGATCGCCTTCTGCCGCGCGGCTTCCGCTTCGGCGCGGCGGGCCGCCATCTCGTCGGCGAGCCCGGCCAGGACGAACACGTTCCCGGCGCCCGCGGCGTCCCGGATCATCGCCGCCGGGTCGTACGCCACCGGCGGCGGCATGTCGGCGCGGGCCCGCGCGGCCGTCTCCGCCTGCGCGCCGACCGCCCGGCCCACCGACGCAGAGACGGCGGCGGAGTGCGAAAGCCACTGCGCGGCCCGGCCCAGCGCCGCCCGCGCCGCGTCCCCCGCCTGGCCGCGCCAGTTCTCCCCCGAGGAGGCGATCAGCGCGGCGAGGTCGGCGGTCGATTCGTGCAGCCGTTTCGCCAGCCCGTCCCAGCGGGCGCCCGCCTCGCCCGCGACGACCGGGTCGTTGTCCCGCTCGACCTCCGCGGCCATCGCCTCGTGGCTGTAGGACTCGTACCGCGCGGTGGGAACGGGGGGCTCGGGCACGGCGCACCTCTCCTCGTCAGGGCAGCTTGGGTTCGACCAGCCCGGCCACCGTGCCCGCGCGGCGGCACGCGAGCGGGGTGTCCGAGAAGCCGGTGTTGCTGACGTCGATCTGGACGCTGGCCGCGCCGCCCACCCCGAGCAGCACGGCGCAGGTGCCGTCGGCGGCCTTCTTGTCCGCCACCTTCAGCGCCGGGTGGGCGCCGACCTTCGTCTTCGTGGCCGTCTTCTTCGCGACTTCGAGGTCGGCGAGGCCGTTCTTCTCGTCGAGGGTGACGGTGACGCCGAAGGTGCCGGGCACGGTCCAGTCGCAGGCGCGGGCCCCGGCGATGTCCTTGGGCTTGCCGAGCACGCTCACCCCGGCCGTGGACCGGTCCTGCGGGGAGAGCAGCGAGCACGGGTCGAGGGAGGCCAGCGGCACCGGCGCCGCGACGGGCGGGGGCGCCGCCGAGGCCGCGGCGTGGGTGGACGCGTGGCTCACGGCGCCTGGCTGCTGCGCCTGCTGCTGACCGCACGCGGCGACCAGGAGGAGAGCGGCCGGCGCCCACAGACACTTCCCGCGCACCCGATCAGCCACCCGAGCAGTCCACTCCGTCCGCCGCCGTCTCGTCGGCGTGCTGGTACTTCGCCAGCGCTTGGCCGATCCGGTGCTTGAGCGTCTCGAGCTCCTTGCCGAACGCGGTCAGCTGCTGCACGGCCGAGCCCTGCCCGCCGATCCCGTACTCGGCCATGAACTTGCCGATCTCGCCGGCGTACCCGCCGCCCAGCGGCACGGTCCGGCCCAGCACCTTGGCCTCGCGGACCATCTCGCCGACGACGTCCTGCAACTCGCCGAGCTTCGTGTAGGCGTCCGTGGCCAGCTCGGGCGCGACCGCGAAGCCGCGGACATCGAACGGCGGCTGCGTTCGCACCTCGCTCATGAGCGGTTACGCCTCTCGGAAGACGGCACAGCCGGATGACCTCGAATCGCAGCATACGACAGGGCGGGTCGTCAGCGGGAGCACCCAGAATCGGGTGACAATGCACCCGATCGGGGTATCGTCCGTGCTTGCGCAGTGTCATCGACCGTAGTGCCGGGCGTGATCCCCCGGGCTTCGCGGGGTTCCGCCCCCTGGTTCGCCCGGGTTTGACACACTGGATGGAAGGCTGGTCGCTGCGCGCGGACAGCAGCGAGGGGGCCGTTCGGCCCGGCGGTGCGCACAGTGCGCGCGGCCACGCGCCATCAGGAGGTCGAGTGACGTCGAGAATCCAGTCTGCGACGCCCGGATCGGGCGAGCAGGCAGCCGAGCGGCCGCCCTACCCGGCGGACGCCTCGGGCAACGGACGGCCCCACGTCCGTCCCGGCAGAGTGTCGCTGGACGAACTGCACGAAACCGCGCGGCGGATCGCCGCGAACGTGGAGCGGGTGCTGGTCGGCAAACCCGAAGTCATCCGGATCGCGCTGGTCACGCTGCTCGCCGAAGGCCACCTCCTGGTCGAGGACGTGCCCGGCGTCGGCAAGACGTCGCTGGCCAAGGCGCTCGCCCGGTCGATCGACTGCACGGTCAGCCGCATCCAGTTCACCCCGGACCTGCTGCCGAGCGACGTCACCGGCGTCTCGATCTACAACCGCCAGTCCGGTGAGTTCGACTTCCGCCCCGGCCCGGTGTTCGCGAACATCGTGGTGGGCGACGAGATCAACCGCGCCTCGCCGAAGACGCAGTCGGCGCTGCTCGAGTGCATGGAAGAGCACCAGGTCACCGTCGACACCACGACCTACCGGCTCGAAGAGCCGTTCATGGTGATCGCCACGCAGAACCCGATCGAGATGGAAGGCACGTACGCGCTGCCCGAAGCCCAGCGCGACCGGTTCACCGCGCGGGTGTCCATCGGCTACCCCGACCAGCAGGCCGAGCTGGCCATGGTCGACGAGCACGCCGGGCACAACCCGATCGAGGACCTGCGGCCGGTGTCCGACGGCGAGACCGTGCACCGCCTGATCGAGACGGTCCGCGGCGTGCACATGGCGCCCGAGGTCCGCCGCTACGCCGTCGACGTCGTCGCGGCCACCCGGCAGCTCCCCGAGATCCGGCTCGGCGCGTCCCCGCGGGCGACGCTGCACCTGGTCCGCGCGGCGCGCGCGCAGGCGGCGCTGTCGGGCCGCGACTACGTCGTCCCGGACGACCTGCACACCGTCGCGGTCCCGGTACTGGCGCACCGGCTCATGCTCACCACCGAAGCCCACGCGGCGCGCCGGTCGGCGACCGACGTCGTGCGCGCGGTGCTGCACCGGGTGCCGGTGCCGCAGGGCACCCGGCCCTAGCCGGCGAAGGGGAAGAGAACGGCCATGCTGCGTGCCCTGTCCGGCCTGACCACCCGCGGCCGCTGCCTCCTGGCCGCGGGGATCGCCGCCGCGGTGTGCTCGTTCGTGCTCAACGAACGCGACCTGCTGCGGGTCGCGGTGTTCGTGGTGGCGCTGCCGCTGCTGGTCGCCGTGTTCATCTCGGCGACCCGGCTGCGCATCGGCGCCACCCGCGCCCTGCACCCCCAGCGGGTCGCGGTCGGCGAGAACGGCGAAGTGCAGCTGGAGCTGTGGCGCAGCGGACGGCTGCCGGCCGGCGAGATCCTGCTCGAGGACGGCGTGCCGTACGCGCTGGGCTCGCGGCCGCGGTTCGTCGTCGAGCGGCTCCCGCACGACCGGCGGGTCGCCCTGCGCTATCCCCTGCAGCCGGTGCAGCGCGGGATCCAGCAGGTCGGGCCGTTGCGCGCGACCATCACCGACCCGTTCGGGCTGTGCGAGTTCGAGCGCGAGCTGATCGGGCACTCGCGGCTGGTCGTCGTGCCCCGGGTGGTCCCGCTGTGGGGCCTGCCGAGTGGCGCGGGCATCGGCGTCGGCGACGACGGCACCGTCCGGCTGCACGCCGGGCAGGGCGAGGCCGACGTGATCGTCCGCCAGTACCGCCAGGGCGACGACCTCCGGAAGGTGCACTGGCGCTCGACCGCCCGCCGCGACGAGATCATGGTGCGCGTCGAGGAACGGCCGTGGCGCGGCGGGACCACGGTCCTGCTCGACCACCGCGCCGCCGCGCACCACGGCGCCGGCCCGGCCGCCAGCCTGGAGTGGGCGGTGTCCTTCGCCGCTTCGGCCGCGCTGCACCTGCGCCGGTCCGGGCACCGCGTCCGGCTGGTCAGCGAGCACGGCGTCACGCTCGCCGACACCCCGGGCGACGGCGGTGACCACTACGACCACGTCGTGCTCGACGCGCTGGCCGCGCTGCAGCCCGCGCACCAGCGGGACATCACGCTGGCCCGCGACCCGGCCGACGGCCAGGAGCTGATCGCCGTGCTCGGCACGGTCAGCACCGAGGCCGTGCACGAGCTGGCCCAGTTCCGCCCGCGCGGCATCCGCAGCCTCGCCGTCCTGCTCGACACGCCCACGTGGTCGGCCGGGGTGAGCGCGCCCGAGCAGCGGGCCGCCGCGACCGAGGACTCGGCCGCGCTGCTGCGCGCGGCCGGCTGGGGCGTGGTGATCGCCGGGCCCGGCTCGCCGATGCCGCAGGTGTGGGCCGAGCTGTGCCGCAGCGGCGCCCGCCGCGGCACGCTGATCGGCGGCCCGCGATGAGCACTGCCGCGCCACCGCGCAAGTTCGACCGGCCCGCCCCGCGCCCGCAGCGCCCGCTTTCGGCTTGGCGCAGCAGTGTCCTCGCCCCGGTCGCCGCCGGCGTCGCGACGCTCTGCGCGGCGACGTCGGTGACGAACGTCGTGGCCGGGCTGGCCTGGTTCGGCTACCTGTTCGTCGCCGTCCTGCTGATCGCCGCGACCGGCCTGGCGCTGCGCTCGCTGCAGGTGCCGACCGTGCTCGTCGGCCTCGGCCAGCTGCTGGTGCTGCTCTTCCTGATCACCGGTGCGTTCACGACGCACGGGATCCTGCAGGTCATCCCCGGCCCGGACGCGTTCGGCGAGATCGGGAGCACGCTTTCGGAGGCCGCCGAGCAGATCCGCGTCGGGCTGCCGCCGGTCGAGGGCAGCCAGCCGATCCTGTGCCTCGTGACGATCCTGATCGGCCTGGTCGCCGTCTTGGTCGACACGCTGACGGTGGCCGCCGCGGCGCCCGCCGCGACCGGGCTCGTGCTGCTCTGCGTCTACGCCGTGCCGGCCGCGTTGAGCGAGGAAATGCTGCCGTGGTGGACGTTCCTGCTCGGCGGCGCGGCGTTCGCCGGCCTGCTGGCCGTCGACGGCAACCACCGGCACCGCCGCTGGCGGACCCGGGAAGCCCCCGGGCGCAGCGGCAAGCCGGGCGTGCTGTCCGCGCCGGTCGCGGTGGTGGCCGCGGCGATCGTGCTCGGCCTGCTCGGCGGGGCGATCACGTGGGTCGGCACGGTCGGGCGGATCCCGTTCGGCGGCGACGGCAACGGCGCCGGCGCGGGCTCCGCCGGGTTCGGCATCCAGCCGTTCACCGAGCTGCGCGGCCTGCTCGACCAGGGGTCCAACCGCGAACTGTTCAAGGTCCGCGGCCTCGGCACCGACCAGCGGCTGCTGCGCGCGATGACGCTGGACACCTACTACCCCAACAAGGGCTGGGGCCTGCACGACGAAGGCCGTTCGCAGCAGGGCGTCCCGGTCGGGCCGCAGCTGCCGCCCGCGCCGGGCGACGACGGCACCGGCGCCGCGCGCCGGATCGACGTCGAGCCGACGAGCTGGCGGGACAACTGGCTGCCGGTGTACGGCGCCCCGCGGGTGATCGACGGCACGGGCAACGGCTACCTCTACGACCAGGTCAGCGGCACGGTGTTCACCACGCGCAGCGAGTCTCCGCCGTCGTACACCGAATACGCGTCGCTGAAGGAGCCCACGGCCCAGGAGCTGCGCGTGACCCCGCGGGTCGACGACCTGCCGCCGCGCTACACCGAGCTGGACCAGGTCGACCCCCGCGTCCGCGCGAAGACGGAGCAGCTGATCGCGAACGAGACCAACGACTTCGACCGGGCGTCGGCGATCTGGCGGTACTTCACGGCCCAGAACGGGTTCGTCTACGACACGAAGACCGCGCCGGCGAACGACGCGGACGCGCTCGCCGACTTCATCCTCAACGGCAAGCGCGGCTTCTGCGAGCAGTTCGCGTCCGCGATGGCCGTGATGCTGCGGGTGGCGGGCATCCCGTCGCGGGTGGCCATCGGCTTCACCCCCGGCGTCCAGGTCAACGACTACCTGTCGATCACCACCCAGGACGCGCACGCGTGGGTGGAGGTGTACTTCGGCGGCAAGGGCTGGGTGACGTTCGACCCGACACCGCTGTCCGACGGCCGCGGCATCACCCCGTCGTACCTGCAGGCCGGCGCCGGGAACGGCAACCAGCCCGACGACACCCAGGTGGCGCCGACCACGGTCCAGTCCAGCGCCGCGCCGACCGGCGCACCCCGCGACACCGACCAGAACCCGCAGACGCAGCAGGGCGCGAAGGAAGCGACCGGCAGCGACGACTGGCTCACCAATCTGGCGATCGCCCTGGGCCTGCTGGGCCTCGGCGCGCTGGGCGCGGCAGCGGTCGTGAGCTGGCTCGTCAAAGACGGTGTCTTCCGCAGGCGGGGTGCCACGCCGAAGAACCCCGGCGACCCGGCGGCCGATCCGCCGGCCGCCGAGCGGAGCGAGGGTTCGCTGCTCGTGCGGGACCGGGCGCCCGCGGTGGCCCCCTCTCGGCTCTCGGCGCTGCTCGGCTGGCTGCCGCTGCTGGCGGTGGGGTTCTGGATCGCCGCGCTCGGCTTGCTGGCGGCGACCGTGGCTTGGTGGCTGGGTGTCCTGGTGGTGCTCGTGCTGCTGCTGGTCGCGGGCCCGGCCATGATCCGCGAGGCCGTCCGGCGACGGCGGCTGCAGCGGATCCTCCGTCAGCAGTCCGGCGCGGCCGACGCCGCGTGGGAGGAGCTGCGGGCCGAGTGCGTCGACCGCGGCCTGCCCATCCCGACCAGTGACACGGTCCGGGTGGCGAGCCAGAAGCTGGCCGCGAAGCACCACCTCGACGACGAAGGCCGCGAAGGCCTGCGAACGGTCATCGGCGTGCTGGAGCGGTCCTGGTACGGCGAAGACGACGCCCCCCAGCCCGAGCTGACACCGGCGTTCGAGAGCCTGCGCCGCAGCCTTCGCCGCAACGCCCAGATGTCCTGGAAGGGCCGCCTGTTCCCCCGCTCGGTCTTCCGCAACCGCGACTGACGCGCGCCGACGGGCATCACCCGTGATCAGCGGGGCATCACGGCTGTGCCCCTCCAATCACGAGTGATGCCCCCTCAATCACGCGAGATGCCCCGCTGATCACGCGAGTTCGGTCTTCGATCACGCGAGTTCCGGGGCTGATCACGCGAGTTCCGGGGCTGATCACGCGAGTTGCGGATTCGATCACGGGCTCACCCGTGCGAGGGTCACCTGCTGTCACCATCCGGCCCGGACGGGGCCGGACGGGCCCGGGCAGACAGAGAGCACACACGAAAATCCGCGTCCCCCTGGCCGGCGGACGCGGATCTTGTGGTCTTGCGGCGCTACTGCTCCTCGAAGCGCTGGCGGAAGCGCTCCTCCATCCGCTGGGTGAAGGAACTCCGGTGGCCCGACTGCTTGCCACCGCGTGCTCCTGATCCACCGCCCTTTCCGTCTCCGTCGGCGCCGTGCCGAATCGATGTGACGGCCAACATGACTCCGAAGAACATCACAAGGAACCCGAGCACGCTGATCAGCGGGATGTCGGCCACCCGGAACTGCGGCACCACCACGCCCAGCACCAGCAGGGCCACGCCCACTACGAACAGGGCGATGCCCTGAATACGCCGTCGACGAGCGGGGCGACGCAACCGGGTGCCACGCACCGTGGATGCGAACTTGGGGTCCTCGGCATAGAGCTCGCGCTCGATCTGATCGAGCAGCCGCTGCTCATGCTCGGAGAGTGGCATCTTTCCTCCTCCGGCACAGCTGTCGCGGGCGCCGGGCCGCGCAACGTCCTGGACCCAACAGCCAACCCCAGGCGGGGTGGCACTGTCCAGGATACGAGGCCCGCGCCCGCACGACTACCCGATCCCGCATCCAGTAGGGATCGAATTGGGCTAATTCCCGGCAGGCGGACGCTGACGGACCGTCACCGTAGCCGATCGTGGCCCGGTTCACGGCTCCCGCGGCGTCAGCAGCGAGGCCGGCCGGACCGCCGCGGAGCCGAACTTCGACCGCGCGATGTCGGCCGCGACCTCGGCGTCCCGCCACCGCGGCGCCGGTGAATCGAACACCAGCTGCTCCCCCGCCTCCCCGGTGTCCAGCCCCTCGATCCGGACGCCGATCAGCCGGACCGCGCCCGTCGGCGCGTGCTCGGTGAGCAACGCCACGGCGACGGCGTGGATCTCGCGGGCGACGTCGGTCGCCGAGACGAGCGTGCGGGCCCGGGTGATCGTCCGGAAGTCGGCGAACCGCACCTTGATCGAGACGGTCCGGCCGCGCACGCCTCGCGCTCGCAGCGTCGCGCCGACACGCTGGGCCAGCCG
Organism: Amycolatopsis sp. NPDC051128; assembly: GCF_040682715.1. Taxonomy (NCBI): domain Bacteria; kingdom Bacillati; phylum Actinomycetota; class Actinomycetes; order Pseudonocardiales; family Pseudonocardiaceae; genus Amycolatopsis; species Amycolatopsis sp. NPDC051128. The sequence continues at coordinate 138,219 of NZ_JBFBBN010000002.1, forward strand.
CAGTAACTCCCGGCCCAGCTCGGCCCGGTCGTGCCGGTCGACGTCGAACGTGTGCTCGGCGCCGATCGACTTCTCCGGGGAGTCGATGACCACCGAACGCTCGTCGACGCCGTGCGCGAGCCGGTACAGGTGCTCGCCGACGGCCGTGCCGAGCGACTTCTTCAGCCGCTCCGGCGGGAACGCCGCGACGTCGGCGATCGTGTCCAGGCCAAGGCGGCGCAGCTGCTCCTCGGTCCGCGCGCCGACGCCCCACAACGCCGAGACCGGCAGCGGGTGCAGGAACGCCAGGGTCTCCGCCGCGGGCACGACGACCACGCCGTCCGGCTTCGCCATGCCCGACGCGAGCTTCGCCACGAACTTGACCTTCGCCACGCCGACCGAGCAGGTGATCCCGTGCTCGGCCGCGACCCGCTCCCGGATCCGCGCGGCGAGCTCCGCCGACGTCGCGCCCAGCCGGCGCAGGGCGCCGCTGACGTCCAGGAAGGCCTCGTCGAGGCTGAGGGGTTCGACCAGCGGGGTGAGCTCGCGGAAGATGCCCATGACGCCACCGGAGACCTCGCCGTAGAGCCCGGCGGTGGGCGGGATGTTGATCAGCTGCGGGCACAGCCGCTTCGCCGTGGAGAACGGCATCGCCGACCGCACGCCGAACTTCCGCGCCGGGTAGTTCGCGGCGGCCACGACGGCCCGCGGCCCGCCGCCGGACACGACGACGGGTTTGTCCGCGAGCTCGGGCCGGGTGCGCAGCTCGACCGACACGAAGAACGCGTCCATGTCGACGTGCAACATCCCGCACCCGGTGTCGTCCGGCAGCGGTTCCCCCGGCCGGACCCGGAACCGGCCCATCCCGCCCGGCAATTCAGCGTTTCGCCCCACAGCCAGGACGCTACCGGTCGGGTCCGACAGTTCCGGAACGGTCAGGCGGGCGGACGCGCGACCGCGTGGAGCCGGCCGGCGATGTCCCGCAGGGCCGGCGACGCCGCCGCCGCGCGTTCGAACTCCGCCAGCTCGTCCTCGCGGACGTCGCCGGTGACCAGGTCGGCGATCACCCGGTCGCCCTGCAGGAGGGTCACGTCGAGGCCCGCCGCCACCAGCTGGGCGCGCAGGCCGTCGGCGTCGAAGCGGCGCAGCACCGTGTCGCCCGGGATGATCCCGTCCACGCTCTCGAGCAGCCGTTGCGCCTCGCCGACCCGCCCGGCGAGCGCGCGGTGGAGCACCGCCGCGTGGCGGTTCGCGACCAGCACCGACACCGCGCCGCCCGGGGCGACCGCCGTCGCCAGGGCGGTGAGCACCGCGGCCGGGTCGTCGACGATCTCCAGCAGTCCGTGCGCCAGCACCAGGTCGGCCGAGCCGGCCTCGACGTACCGGCCGAGCGCGTCGGAGTCGTCCGCGACCGCCGTGATCAGCTCGGAGACGCCTTCCTCCTCGGCCCGGCGCCGCAGCGTGGCCAGTGCGTTCGGGCTCGGCTCGACGACGGTCACCCGGCAGCCCGCCGCCGCGAACGGCACCGCCCAGCCGCCACTGCCACCGCCCACGTCGACGACGCGGGGGTGCTCGGCGCCACGGGCGCGGGCGGCCTTCAGCTCGGCCTCGAGCACCCGGCGGACGGCGCCCGAACCCCGGGCGGCGACGGTCTCCGTCTTCATGCCGCACAGGGTAGTGCCCGCCCCGGACCACCTCCCCGGCTCCTCCCTTCGAGTGAACACGCCCGGCCGGACCAGTCGCGACACCGGCCGCGGCCCCTTGCCCGGCGGCCCGTCCCGCGGGCACCCGTAGGCTGGTCATCGTGCACACGGTCGCCGTACTCAGCCTCAAGGGAGGCGTCGGCAAGACGACGGTCGCTCTCGGTATCGCGTCCGCCGCCTTGCGTAGGGGCACACGGACGCTGGTGGTGGACCTCGACCCGCAGGGCAACGCCACCACCTCACTCGACCCGCCCTTCACCGACGCCACCCTCGCGGACGTGCTCGAGACCCCCACCCGGGCGATGCTGGAACGCGCGATCGCGCCGAGCGTCTGGAGCGAGGACGTCGACGTCCTCGTCGGCGCCGAAGAGCTGGAGCTGCTCAACGACCCCGACGCCGGCAGCGAGCTGCTGGCGAACTTCTCTCGCGCGCTGGACGAGCTGGACCGCGCGCCGCTGCGCGAGACGCCGTACGAGCTGGTCGTCCTGGACTGCCCGCCGTCGCTGGGGCGGCTGACGAAGTCGGCGCTGGTCGCCGCGGACAGCGCGCTCATCGTCACCGAGCCGACGATGTACGCCGTCGCCGGCGCGAGCCGGGCCCTGGAGGCGATCGAAAAGATCCGCAAGGACCTCAACCCGGAGCTGCGCGCGATCGGCGTCCTGGTGAACAAGCTGCGCGTGCGGTCCTACGAGCACCAGTTCCGGATCGCCGAGCTGCGCGAGAACTTCGGCTCGCTGGTGATGCCGACGGCGATCACCGACCGGCTGGCGGTGCAGCAGGCCCAGGGCGCGTGCAGCCCGATCCACGAGTGGCACTCGCCGGGCGCCCAGGAGATCGCGCTGACGTTCAACATGGTGCTGGCGAAGATCCTGCGCTCCAACCGGGCGGGACGGCACCGCATCGCCGGCGAGGAGCCCGAGGGCCCGGACTGGCCGGAGGGCCCGGCGCCGGAGACCCCGGAGGCCCCGGCCGAGGTGTCCGAATCCGCGGGGTGAGCCGTGCCCGAAGGTGACACCGTGTTCCTGGTCGGGAAGCGCGTCGACCGGGCGCTGGCCGGGAAGACCCTGCTGCGCGGGGAGTTCCGCGTGCCGCAGCTGGCCACCGTCGACCTCGCCGGGCGCGAGGTGCTCGGCGTCGGGACGGTCGGCAAGCACCTGTTCACCCGCTTCTCCGGCGACCTGACGCTGCATTCGCACCTGATGATGGACGGCATGTGGGACGTCACCGCGCCCGGCGCGCGGTGGCGCGGCCCCGCCCACCACGCCCGGGTGATCCTGACCGCGGCCGACGTCCAGGTGATCGGCTTCCGCGTCCACGACCTCAAACTCGTCCCGACGCCGAAGGAACACGACCTCGTCGCCCACCTCGGCCCGGACCTCCTCGATCCACAGTGGACGGACGAGCACCTGGCCCGCGCGACGGCGGCGCTGGCCGCCGATCCGGCGCGGGAACTGGGGCTCGCGCTGCTCGACCAGCGGGTCATGGCCGGTGTCGGAAACCTCTACAAGTGCGAGATCTGCTTCCTGCTCGGCGTCACGCCATGGACGCCGGTGTCCGAAGTGGACGCCGGACGCGCGGTCGCGCTGGCCCGCGAGCTGATCCTGGCCAACGCGGCCGCCGGGCGCTTCGTCCAGAGCACCACCGGCCACCTCGACCGCCACCGGAAGAACTGGGTCTACGAGCGCACCCGGCAGGGCTGCTTCCGCTGCGGGAGCCGCGTCCTGGTGCGCACGCAGGGCCACGACGTCCAGCGGCGGCCGACGTGGTTCTGCCCGAAGGACCAGCCGGGCCCGTACCCGGCGCGGTAAGCGTTCGTGCTGAGCGAGATCACAGAAATGACGTTGCCGGGGACCGGGATCTTCGCCTAGCGTGGAAGTACACGAGAGAGGAGGTGGTCCAAAGTTGTATTCCAACAGGACTCGTGAGGTGGCTGTCCGCTAGCGGATGGCGCGTGATGGGACTTTGAGCAGCGATACAACCGAGCCACCTTCGGCTCATCGCCTGCTTCACGTGTTGCCTGATAGCGAATACCAGGCAGTCACCGGGCCTCCAGGGTTCCCGGGCACCGGTCCGGCCCGGGCTCGAACGTTTGACGGCGTTCGAGAGGCACCCTGGGGGCACCCCTTGTTTTCGCTCATTTGCGCAGGTCATGCCGCCCGTCGGCACGGGAGGACCGTCCGGCGATCCGACGTCGGCTTCGGCGGACACCTTTCGCCGTTCCGTCCCCCATCCGGCCGACGCTCGCTAGTCTGGATCCCATGCTCAGGCCCGACTACCCGATCACCACGGCACGCCTGCTCCTGCGCCCGTTCACGCCCGGCGACCTCGACGCGCTGAACTCCTTCCAGTCCCGCTCCGACGTCGCCCGCTACCTGTACTGGGGCCCGCGCAGCCGCGCCGAATCGGCCGCCGCGCTGGCGAAACGGGTGCACAGCTCGACGTTGACGAAGGAAGGGCAGTTCCTGGCCGTGGCCGTCGAGCTGGCCGCGACGGGACAGCTGATCGGCGACCTGAACCTGGAGTGGCTCAGCAGCGAGCACCGGCAGGGCGAGATCGGGTTCGTCTTCCACCCGGACCACCACGGCAAGGGCCTGGCCGCCGAGGCGGCCACGGAGCTGCTGCGGCTGGCCTTCGAAGATCTGGGGCTGCACCGCGTCATCGGCCGCTGCGACGGCCGGAACACCGCGTCCGCCGCGCTGATGGAACGCCTCGGCATGCGCCGGGAAGCGCACCTCAGGGAGAACGAGATCGTCAAGGGCGAGTGGACCGACGAGCTCATCTACGCGATGCTCGAAGACGAGTGGAAGGCGCGCGAAACCACCGGCTGAGTGGCCGCTGTGACCACGGTCGGTCACCACTGACTTCTCCCGAGCCACGAAGACGCCGAGCCCCGTCTCGGCGCACCTCCACTCGTTCGGCCGCACCCCTACGAGCGGTTGAAGGGTCGTGGTCGTCGTGCTGCCTGGCCTAACTTCGAGTGTCATCAGGCCTCCACCGCGACCGGGGGAAACAAGATGCGCCCGACCACCACACGGATCTTGACCGACAAGGAATTCGCCGACATCAAGCACACGGTGTCGCTCCGGTCGTCGGCCCGCCGGGAAGTGCTCGCCGACCCGGGCTACGCGACACCGCTGCCGCAGGAGATCTGCCTGCAGCTGACCTACCGCTGCAACCTGCGCTGCAGCCACTGCTACCAGTGGAACGAACAAGGGTTCTTCCGGGACTTCAGCCCCGAGAAGCAGCGAACCGAGCTCGCCGTGGACGTCGTGGCGGACTTGTTGCGCAGCACCGAATCGCTGCGCTCGAAACTGTTCCTGTGGGGCGGGGAACCGCTCATGCACAGCCGCTTCGGCGAGATCGCCGAGCTGCTGCACCGCTACCCGCGCACGGTCACCATGTGCACCAACGGGTTGCTGTTCAAGCGCAACCTCGACCACCTCCTGCGCATCGGCGACGACCTCAACCTCCTGGTCAGCCTGGACGGTCTGGGCGCCGACCACGAGGCGTTGCGCGGCAAGGGAACCTTCCGCCGCACCACCGAAAACATCGAGCTCATGCTGGGCCTCAAGCGGGCCGGCGAGTTCGGCGGCGAGGTGTCGCTGAACTGCATGGTTTCGCACGTCACCGTGCACCGGATGTACGAGTTCATGGAATGGGCCGAGGAGCTCGGCGTCAACACCGTCTACTTCCAGTTCCCCTGGTACATCAGCCCCGAGATCGCCGGCGCGATGGACCGCGTCTACGCCGAGTCCTTCGAGTGGCTCCGGCCCAGCACCGGCACCGCGAAACCCACCTGGCACTCCTACACCTACCGGCTCCCGCCGGAGTGCCTGCCGGTGTTGCGGGAGTCCATGGCGCGGCTGGCCGCGCGGTCGTGGCGGGTGCGGATCCGCTACCAGCCGCAGCTGGAGGTCGACGAGGTCGACGACTTCGTGCTGGGCGTGCCCAAGCCCGCGCAGCACCGCAGCAAGTGCCTGGCCGTGTCCAACCGGCTCGAGGTGCACGCCGACGGCAACGTCAGCTCGTGCAAGTTCTTCCCCGAGTTCGTGGTGGGCAACCTGTACGAGACGGAGATGACCGAGCTCTGGCAGGGCGCCGCGTTCCGCCGGATCCGCAAGATCCTGTCCGCCAACGGGATGATGCCGGTGTGCTCCCGGTGCATCCTCCTCTACCTCAACGGGGTGTGAACCATGCCCGACACCGAGCTCAGGCTCAAGCACCTGCTGTCGGACGTCCTGGCCAACGGCACCGTCGCGGCCGACATCGGTTCGGACGCCGACCTCGTGGCCGAGTACGGCCTCGACTCCCTCCAGATGATCTCCTTCCTGCTCGGCGTCGAGGACGAGTTCGGGGTGCAGCTCGACTACGAGCACCTCGAACTGGACGACCTGCGCGCGATCAGCCACTTCGCCGCCTACCTGGGACGGCTGGCGGTGCCCGGATGACCACCGTCCACCTGGGCACGTTCGACGCCGAGCGGTGGTGGCGGCCGGACGACCTGGCCGAGCTGCCCGCCGCCCCGGCCGGCACCGCCGCGGACGGCATGGACGAGCTGCTCGCCGCGTTCTGCGCCCCGGGTGACCTGCTCGTCACGCGGGCGCCGATGGCAGGCCGGCTCCGCGAGGCGATGACCGACTGCGGTCTGGCGTTCGACCACCACGTCGCCCCCGCGCCCGCGGGGACCCCGGTGGAGCGGCACGCCCGCCTCGACCCCGGTGCCGTCAGCGTCCTGCGGCCGTACGCCGTCCTCCCGGACACGGTGGCGCTGGCCCGCCGGCTCGGCCGGGCGGACCAGCTGCCGACGGCGGACGTGGCCGGTCGGGTCAACTCCAAGACCTGGTCCAACCGGCTGGTCCGCGAGCTCGGCCTCCCCGGCGCCGGGCGGGTGGTGCGCTCGGTCGCCGAGCTGTCGGCCGCCGCCGACGGCGCGGTCGTGGTCAAGGACCCGTACGGGGTGTCCGGCCGGGCGATGCTCGACGTCCGCACACCCGGGGTGCTCAAGGCGATCGCCCGCACTCTCGGCGACCAGGTCGCCCGCGGCCGGCGCGTCGAGCTGCTCGTGCAACCGAAGTACGCCAAGCGAACCGACTTCTCCGGGCACCTGTCGATCACCCCGGGCGGCGCCTGGGAGCTGCTCGGGGTGCAGGTCATGGAGAACCGCGGCTTCCGCCACATCGGGTCTTCCCCGGCTTCGCCCGGGTTCCTCGCGAAGCTCACCGCCGGTGGGTACTTCGACGTGCTGGCCGCGGTCGCCGAGGCGTTGCGGCGGGCGGGCTACTGGGGCCCGGCGGGGGTGGACTCGATGGAGCTGGCGGACGGGACGATCGTGCCGGTGCTGGAGATCAACGCCCGGCGCTCGCTCGGCTTGGTGTCGCTCACCCTCGACCGGCGGGTGGCCGGCCACGGCCTGCGCTGCCACCTGCGGCACGAGGAGTTCCGGGTCGCGCCCGGCCGCGGCGTCGCCGACCTGCTCGACGCGCTGCGCCGGGACGGGATCCTCTACAAGGGCGGCTCGAGCCCGGGCGTGCTGGTCCTGTCCGGCAGCGCGCTGGCCGCGCCCGGCGGCCGCGTCTGCTGCGCGCTGGTGTGCGCCCCCGGCGAAGCGGCGGGGCTGCGCGGCCGTCTTCTCACCGCGGCCATCGCGGCCGGCCTGACGCCGAGGTGAGGGCCGTGCTCGAGTGGACGCGGCTGGAGGAGGCGAGTTTCAACACGGTCTACCGGGTGCGGTCCTCGAGCGGCGGCTTGGTCGTCAAGCTCGCTCCGGCGCCGGGCACACCCACGATGACCTACGAGCGCGACCTTCTGCGCACCGAGGCGCTGTTCTACCGAGCCAACGCGGCCGTCGCCCCGGTCCCGCGGATCGTGCACACCGACTTCAGCCGCCGGCACGTCCCCGGCGACCTGCTGGTGATGACCGAACTTCCCGGTGTCACCTGGAACTCCGGCCCGAAGACACCCCGGTTGCGCGCCGAGCTCGGCGGTCTCGTCGCGGCTCTGCACCGCACGACCGGCCCCGGGTTCGGCTACCCGCAGGGACCCTTGGCGCCGAGCTGGCGGGCCGCGTTTTCCGCGATGCTCGCCGCGGTTCTGGCCGACGCCGAGCGCTTCGGCACGGCACTCCCCTGCCGGCTCGACGACCTGCTGGCCCCTTTGTCCATCCTGGACGAAGTCGAGCAACCGGTGCTGGTGCACTTCGATCTGTGGCCGGGCAACGTCCTCGTCGACGGCCACACCGTGACCGGCCTGATCGACGCCGAGCGCGCGTTCTGGGGCGACCCGCTGGCCGATCTCGTTTCCGTGGCCCTGTTCGGGGACATCGAGCGGGACAAGGACTTCCTGCGCGGTTACCGCGAGGCGGGTGGGACCGTCACGTTCGACGAGGGCGCCCGCCGCCGCCTCGCGCTGTACCGCTGCTACCTGTACCTGATCATGCTCGTCGAGATGGTTCCCCGCGGTCGTGGCCGCCCGGCCATGGTCAAGCTCGTGAGCACCCACCTTTCCCGTGCCCTGTCGGCTCTCACTCCCAGGACGGCGTCATGATCGAAGTCCTCACCTCCGGGGTGGCGCTCGGCGTCCACATCCCCGGGCTGCTGCTGGCCCACCGGCTGCGCGAACGCGGGGTGCCCGCCGACGTCAGCGTCATCGAGCGGCTGCTGCCGGAGCACAAGCTCGCCACCACCGCGCAGATGAAGTGGGCGTTCCACGAGGACTTCCGCCTCGCCAAGGCGGGGCACCGGCTCGCCACCGAGCCGCACGCCGTCGCCGACGAACAGGCCGTCGACGCGCTGTTCGCTCGCTGGAACGCCGAAGGGGTCACCAAGTTCGTGGTCTTCTCCGGCTTCTGGCTGCCGATCCTGGACCGCTACCTGGCCGGCCGGCCGGCCAGGCCCGAGGTCGTGCTCTGCCACATCGACGCGACGTATTCGCCGTCGTTCCGCAAGGCGGCCGGCGGGCAGGTCCCGTACACCGACGTCTTCCTGGTCGGCGGCGGGACCGCGGGCATCCCGTGCAGCGTCCCCGTCAGCGCCGAACCGCCGGTCGCGTGGGTCGACCGCGCCTCCCGCCTGTACGTGCACGGCGGCGGCTGGGGTATGGGCACCTACCGCGACCGGATCGGCGAGCTGACCGCCGCGGGCATCGCCCTCGACGTCCTGGCCTACCGCGAGTCCGATGTGGACGAAGCACCGGGTGTCCGCCACTTCATGATGGATCCGGCCTGGCATCCGTGGCTGGACAACGGATTCCCGCCCTTCGGCCAGGTGGTGGACGGCGTCGCCGAGTTCACCCGCGGCACGACCTGCCCCGGCTCGTTCGCGCTGACCCGCGCGGCCCGCGGCATGGTCAGCAAACCCGGCGGCGGCACGTGCCTGGACTCGCTGTGGGCCGCGACGCCGTTGCTGTTCCTGGAACCGTTGGGCAGTGCGGAAAAACGCAACGGCGACGTGTGGCGTGAGCTGGGTTTCGGCATGCCCTACGAACAGTGGCGGGACACCGGCTTCGCCGAGCAGCCACTGGCCGACATGCACGCTGCCCTGGTCCGCGCCCGCCCGCACATTCCCGACTACTCGGAAATCCTGGCGAAGGAGCACGGCTGATGCCCACCGACCTGTGCCGGCCCGTCTCCCTCACCCAGCGCCTCATGCTCGGGCTCGACACGACCGCCCCCGGCATGACCGGCGAGTGGTTCACCATGAACGCCGTCCTGCACCTGAGCGGCCCGGTCGATCCCCGCGTGCTGACCACCGCGGCGCACGAGCTGGTGGCTCGTCACGACATCCTCCGCACCCGCGTCCCGCCCGGCTCGGACCCGGTCCAGGTGGTCGCGGCGCGCGCGACCCCGGTCGTCGAGGTCCTCGACGGCGGCGACGAACCCGAAACAGCGTGGATCCACGCCCCGGTGCCCCGGGACCTGCCCTGTCCTCTCGTGCTCCGCCTGGTGCGCCGCGGCCGGGGCGACCACGTGCTGGCCGTCCACCTCCACCACCTGGCGGCCGACCCGACCACGGTGTGGACCGTGCTGACCGAGCTCGCGGCCCTGTACACCGCCATCGCGGCGGGTGCCCCGCTTCCGCCCGGACCGGTCGCGCAGTTCGGCGAGTACGTGGCGTGCGAGGCCCGGCAGGCCGAGATCGGTGCCGACGCGGCACACGCCTGGTGGTCCGCGGCCATGGACCGGCCGTTCGCGGCGGTACGCGACTTCGGGACCTCCGCGCCCTACGCGTTCCGGACCGAGGTCCTGCCCGCCGTCGACCTGGCCGCCGCCCACCGGCTCGCGAAGTCCCACCGCGCCACGATCCTCACCACGCTGTTCGCCGCGCTGGCGTGTGCCATGCGCTCGCACGTGACCGACGGCGCCCTGCTGTTCACCACCGTCTTCAGCAGACGTGACCGCCCGGAATGGCGACGGGTGCTGGGCCCGTGCATCCTCCTCGCGCACGTTCCCCTCCCCGCGCCCCCGGCCCACCTGACCTCCGGCTACGCGCAGGCGGTGCGGGACACCCTGGTGAACGCCCAGCGGCACGCCCGGATCGACCCGGCGCGGGTCCGCGAGATGACTCCCCTCTTCGAGGACCCGGACACCGTCGTCCCGTTCTTCGAGTACGTTCCCGACGACTGGGTGCCCACCTTCGCCTTCGGCGCGGCCACCGCCCACCTGCGCCTGGCGGCCGGCCCCAAAGACGTCGGCCTGGCCCGCAACCTCGCGATCCGCTCCCGGCAGACCGCCGACGGCGCCCTCACCGCCCACGTCGGCGGCGACGGACGCGGCTGGGCCGAACCCCACGTCCGCGGGCTGTGGCCGGAGATGTCGGCCCGGATCCTGGCGGCCTCGGCGAATCGACGTTGAATCGGCGGCGGCGGGTGCCCCCGAGGGCGCGGTCCAGGCGATTTGGCAGCATGGGGGCGTGTTCTTCGACAAGATCGTCCGCCCCGCGCTGTACCGGCTCTCCTACCACGACCCCGAGCTGGTGCACGAGCGCACGATCGCCGTGCTGGCCCGGCTCGGCAAGGCCGCGCCCGCGCTGGGCCGCGGCTTCCGCGTCGACGACCCGGTGACCGTGCTGGGCCTGCGGTTCCCCAACCGCGTCGGCCTGGCCGCCGGGATGGACAAGAACGGCCGCGCGCTGCCCGCGTGGGCCGCGCTGGGCTTCGGGTTCGTCGAGGTCGGCACCGTGACGCGGCTGGCGCAGCCGGGCAACCCCAAGCCCCGGCTGTTCAGCCTCCCCGCCAGCGACGCGGTGATCAACCGCATGGGCTTCAACAACGACGGCGCGGAAGCCCTGTCCGCCAAGCTCGCGCGGGACGGCAAACCCGGCGTCCCGCTGGGCGTCAGCATCGGCAAGTCGAAGGCGACGCCGCTCGAGGAAGCCGTCGAGGACTACCGGTTCTCGCTGCGCGCGCTGTACCCGTACGCCGACTACTTCGCGATCAACGTCAGCTCACCGAACACGCCGGGGCTGCGGCAGCTGCAGGACCGCGCCGCGCTCGCCGAACTGCTCGGGGAGCTGCGCTCGACGTCGCTCGAGCTCGCCGGCGGCCGCACCCCGACGCCGCTGCTGGTGAAGGTCGCGCCCGACCTCACCGACGAGGCGCTGGCCGAGCTCCTCGACGTCGCGCTCGAACACGGCGTCGCCGGGATCATCGCCACGAACACCACACTCGCCCGCGACGGCATCGCGCCCGCGGAAAGCGGCCTGGCCGGACAGGCGGGAGGACTGTCCGGCCGGCCACTGACCACCCGCGCGGCCGAGGTCGTGCGGTTCGTGCACGACCACACCGGCGGGAACCTGCCGATCATCGGGGTCGGCGGCGTCCTCGGCCCGGACGACGCCGTCCGGCTGGTGGACGCCGGCGCGTCGCTCGTGCAGCTCTACACCGGGTTCGCGCTGCACGGGCCGGGCCTGGTGCGCCGGGTCAGCCGGGGTCTCGCGGCCCGGCGGTAGACGCGAACCGCACGTAACCGCGCCAGGATTCGTAGCGGTCCAGGCCGGGTCCCTCCGCCGTGGAGTCACACCGGAGTGCCAGGGGCCGGGAGCCGTCCGCCAGCTCGACGCGGTCGAGCACGAAGGGCTTCTCGATCGTGGCGGCGAACCGCTCGAACGCGGCCGGGGAGAGGCGCCAGCGCTCGCCGTCGAGACCCGTGCCCTCGGCGGCGTCCAGCACGCCCGGCTGCGGCGGTTCGGTGTCGAGCAGCACCATCCGGTACCGCTCGGCGGTCCGGACCGGCCCGGTGAACCGGGCGCCGAGCTCGGTGAGCCGGGCGTTGAGCGGCTGGCCGCGCAGGTGCGCGCCGAACACGACGACGTCTTCGCCCGGCTCCGGGTAGTGCGTCATGGGCTCGTCGGTGCAGATGGTCGCGAGGTCGAGACCGATCTGGTCCTCGAACGCCCGCGTCAGGAAGGTGACGCCGAACGGGCGGCGGTCGCCCGGCAGCACCGGGACGGTGACCGCGGCCAGGTCGAGGAGGTTCGCGAACGCCGTGCAGGACGCCAGGCGGTGGTGCACGCCGGCCGGGTCGGCCAGTGCCTCGACGAGGTCCGGGTGGTCCGGCACGGTCGGCAGGACGAGCGCGTCGAAGCCGTCCAGCGCTCGCGCGGAGAGGGCGACCGGTTCGAGCACGGCACCCGCCGCCGTCAACCGCGCGACGGTGCTCTCGAAGGCCAGGCTCGCGGCTTCGCCGAGGTCCAGTTCGGCCGGGATCGCGATCCGCGGGCGCTCGCCCGCGCCGAGCCGGACGTCGGCGGGCCAGGTGCGCGTGGCCGGGTCGACGCCGTCGGGCCCGGTCATCAGCGCGAGCGCCCGGCGGCCCTCGACCAGGCCGCTCGCGTAGACGGAGACGCCGTCGGAGGCGCCGACGCCGGTCGTCGGCAGGAGGCCGCGCGTCGGCCGCAGCGCGACGACGGCGTTCAGCGCCGCCGGGACCGCGCCCGCGGTGCTCAGCGCCACGTCGACGATGCCCAGCGCGACGGCGACCGCCGCGCCGCTGCCGCCGGTCTTGGTCCGGTCCCAGGCCGCGGCCACGGCGGCGGCCCCGGTCCCGCCGAGCACGACGGCGCCGGCCGAGGTGAGCCGGGCGACGACCGTGGCGCTGGTTTCCGGCACCGGCGACGTCCGGCCCGGCTGCCCGGCGACGTCGACCAGGTCCTGCACGGCGAGGACGGTGCCGGCCAGCGGCAGGTCCTCCCCCGCCTTGACGCGCTCGTCGACTGCCTTCGCGTCGACGAGGACGTCTTCGATGGCGCGCAGGCTGGTCCAGATCTCGGGACGGCCGGCCTCGGTGACACGCTCGAAGGCCGCGATGACGCGTTGGGAGGCGGTGGGCGGGGTGGTCGGGATGGGATCCGAATCCGGCGGGAGCGTGTTCACGGGGCGTCCTTTCCTCGGCGGGTCGAGAAAGTCCACTGTGTACGGTCGGCGCCGACGAACCTCAGTCCACGGCGGGCCTCCCGGCGAGTGACACCTCTGCATGCATGACAGAAACCTTAGTTCGTGGACGTTTCCGTAGCGACCAGTTTCCGATTACGCCCATGTTTCGGCGCCAAGAGGTGAACAGGGGGCGACGCCGACGTGAAACGCACGATCACGCACACCGGGTGACAACCGGCCGGTACGACCGGATGACCGCCCTCGAACGGCGGAATCCGGCCCTCGAACGGCCCAGCGCAGCCAAATTCGCGTGATCAGAGGCGAAACTCGCGTGACTGAGCCCGGAACTCGCGTGCTTGAAGCCGGAACTCGCGTGGCTGAAGCCGGAACTCGCGAGTTACGGGTCTGATCACGCGAGTTCCGCCCCGAATCACGCGAGTTCCGGGTCTGATCACGGTCGGGTCGCGTGCCTGGGGGGTCGGGGCGCGTGTGTGGGGGGACGTTGCGGCTGGGCTCGGGTCAGGAGAGTTCGCGGAGGGCCATGGCCAGGCCGGCCAGGCGGTCCGTCGCGTCGGTGAGGGACTGCTTGGACGTCACCAGGCCGTCGCTGGAGGCGGCGACCGTGTGGCCGGCCGCGGCGACCAGGCCGCGGTAGCCCTCCAGGCCGTCGTCGAGCTGTTCGCGGAGCTTGCCGATCGCCGCGTCCAGGGCCGCCTGCTCGCGGGCGGGCGCGGAGTCGCGGCCGCGTTCGATCGCCTGGATGCGAGCCGCCAGGCCGCGGAGCGCGGCGGCGGCTTCGGTCGCGGTCTGCCGGGCGTCCGCGACGGACAGCTCCGAGACCGGTGTCGTGCCCACCGAGGACGGCACCGAAAGCTGCCGCAGCAGCTCGATCAGCGAAGCCTCGCACTCGGCGAGCCGCTCCATCGGGCCGCGAGCCGCGGAGCCGGCGGGTGGCAGCGGCGGCGGCCCGGACACCGCCGGGAGCGGGGTGCGCTTCAGTTCACGCAGCTTGAGCCCCGACCGGACACTGAACGTGCCGAACACGACGGCCGCGGCGAACGCCACGATCGCCTGCGGCATCATCGACACGCCCGCGGGGCTCATCCAGCCCATTCCGGCCGCCACGGCGAGGACGCCGCACAGGATCGTCACCAGGATCCACAGCGTCAGCGCGCGCGACGTCCGGCGCTTGCGGCGTGCGAGCTTCGCCGCGGGCTCGTTCCAGCGCTCCCACTTGGCCCTGGCCTCGGCGAACACCGGCACCTGGTTCGCCATCGACGTCAACGAGGCCGTCACGTCCGGTCGGCGCACCACCGGGCGTTGCAGGGGGTTCGGCCGCCGGGGTGGCGGCGCGGCGGCGGGCTTCCCGCCGGCCTGATCGGCCGGCGGGAAGTACTTCTGCACCTTCTGGAGCTTTTCCTGGGCGCGCACGGCGTAGTCGGGCAGCTTCTCGATGTGCTTCTCCAGCTTCGCGCTCAACTCGCTGAAGTCGCGTCGCCTGCCCTGCTGCCCCATGCTCGCCCCTTCGAACTCGCTCCGACCGTGGTCAGGCCGGGTTCTTGCCCTGTTCGGCCTGGACGCGCGCCTGGATCTCACGCTGGATGTCCGCCGCGCTGCCGCCCGCCGGCTTCTGCGCCGCCGTCTTGCCGCCGTCGGTCACCTGCGCGACCGACTCGCCCCGCATGGAGGAGCGGATCTGCTCGAGCCGCGAGTGCCCGGCCAGCTGGGTGGTGGACGCCTGGACCTCCATCATCCGCCCCTGGACCGAGTTCTGCGCCAGCTCCGCCGAGCCGAGCGCCGTGGTGTAGCGCTTCTCGATCTTGTCGCGGACCTCTTCCAGCGACGGCGTGTTGCCCGGCGCGGCCAGCTGGCTCATCTGGTTCAGCGAGGCGGAGACCTGCTCCTGCATCTTCGCCTGCTCCAGCTGCGAGAGCAGCTTGGTGCGTTCGGCCAGCTTCTGCTGCAGCATCTGCGAGTTGCGTTCCACGGCCTTCTTGGCCTGGGCCGCGGCCTGCAGCGACTGGTCGTGCAGGGTCTTCAGATCCTCGATGTTCTGCTCGGCCGTGACGAGCTGCGTCGCGAAGCTTTCCGCGGCGTTCTCGAACTCGACGGCCTTCTGCTCGTCACCCTTCGAGCGCGCTTCGTCCGCGAGGACGAGCGCCTGCCGGGTGGACGCCTGCAGCTTTTCGACGTCGCCGAGCTGCCGGTTGAGCTTCATCTCCAGCTGCCGCTGATTGCCGATCACGGAGGCAGCCTGCTGGGTCAGCGCCTGGTGGTTGCGCTGCGCCTCCTCGATGGCCTGCTGGATCTGTACCTTCGGGTCGGCGTGCTCGTCGATCTTCGACGAGAACGCCGCCATCATGTACTTCCAGAACTTCACGAACGGGTTGGCCATCTCCTCCGCCTGCCTTCTTGCGTCCCACGGGCCTTGAGTAATCCTCGGGGTGGGGCGTCACTCCCCTGCTCATGCAACGCACCGACCCCGGCGTCGGGTTCCATCGTGTCAGGTCGGCCACGTCCGTTCCAGGCGACCCCGGGGGATTTCAGGGTTCGTCCCTGATCACCCCTGGACATAACGCGGACGGCCCCGGGCGGGTTGCCCGGGGCCGTCATCGTGTCCGATCCGATCTATGCGGCGATGGTGGACGCCAGCTTCGGCTGCCCGATCGTCGTGCGCAGTGTCGTGTTCATCCGTGGCGCCGGGGAAACCCGCAGGTCGGCGAGGTCGTTGCCGATCAGCTCGGACATCAGGCGGCCGCCTTCGATGCCGGCTGCCGAGGCCTCGGCGCCGCGCTCGGGCACCTTCCCCCGGGGCGCGCCCTCCACGATCCGCTCGTCGACCGGTGCGACCTCGACGTTGTCGAGGGCCGAAACGTCCGCCGCCACCTTGTGCAGCAGTTCGCCGAGCGGAAGGTCCAGGGCCTGGCAGATGGACGCGAGCAGCTCGCTCGACGCCTCCTTCTGGCCCCGCTCCACCTCTGAGAGGTAGCCGAGGCTGACCCTGGCGGCGCGGGAGATGTCGCGCAGCGTACGACGCTGGTTGGTGCGGGCATGACGGAGCCGATCACCGATCGCCTCACGCAACAGCACGGTCATCACGCGCCTCCCTTCCGAACAAGTACCCCCCACGTTACCCAGAGCGGCGCCCCGAGCGCAGGAGTTGGGGTCTCCGTACGCCAAGGGCGAACGCCGGTTTCACACCAGATGTTCCCCGAGCAGGGCAAACGCCACCCGGACCGATTCGGTCCTGATCAAGTCACGATCACCGCTCAACGCCAGCGTACGGACTGTCCGTGTTCCCGGCCCGGCGAGCCCGACGTGCACCGTGCCCGGCTCGGCGCCGTCCTGGGCCGACGGCCCGGCCACGCCGGTGAGCCCGAGGCCCCAGGTGGCTCCGCACCGGTCGCGGGCGCCCTCGGCCAGCTGCGCGGCGACCTCGGGGTGGACGGCGCCGTGCTCGGCCAGCAGGCCGGCGTCGACCCCGGCGAGTGTCGTCTTCAGCTCGGTGGCGTACACCACCAGTCCCCCGCGCAGGGCCGCGCTCGCCCCCGGCACCCGCGCCAGGGTGGCGCACAACAGCCCGGCGGTGAGCGACTCCGCCGCGGCGACGGTCTCGTCCCGCGCGGCGAGGGCGGCGATGAGGGCGGCGGCCGGCTCGTCGGCCGGGTCCACCGCGCGCCGCGGCGATTCGGCCCGGGCGGCAGGGGCGGGTGCCGGTGCGGTCTCGGCGGCCACCCTCAGCTCCCGGTGACCCGCCGGCCGGCGGCGCGCAGCCGCAGGGCCCGGATCAGGTAGTCGACGCCGGTGACCACGGTCAGCACCAGTGCCAGCCCCATCAGGGCCCAGCGGACCGGGTCGGCGCCGGCAGGCAGGGGCAGCAGGTAGGCGGTGATCGCGGCGATCTGGGCCATGGTCTTGGCCTTGCCACCGCGGCTGGCCGGGATCACGCCGTGGCGGATCACCCAGAACCGCAGCAGCGTGACGCCGATCTCGCGGACCGCGATGACGATCGTGACCCACCAGCCGAGCTCGCCGAGGACGCTGAGCCCGACCAGCGCGGCGCCGGTGAGCGCCTTGTCCGCGATCGGGTCGGCGATCTTGCCGAAGTCGGTGATCAGGCCGTACTTGCGGGCCACCCAGCCGTCCAGCTGGTCGGTGGCCGAGGCGACGGCGAACAGGCCGGTCGCGATCGCGCGCCAGGTGGTGTCGTGGCCGTCGCCGACGAACAGCGCGGCGATGAACAGCGGCACCAGGACCAGCCGCGAGAGCGTCAGGAGGTTGGCGACGTTGAGGGTCGGGACCGGCGTCGGTTCGGGGACCTGCGCTTGGCCGTCTTTCGGGGGGTCCAGGGGGGCTTGCCCTCCGGCTGGGGTCCGGGGCTCGGCCCCGGAGGACAGAGCTTCGTGCGCCAGGCCCTCGTCGGCGGCGTCGCTCGGGAGGGCACTCACCGGTCGGCGTCCGGCACCGCGCGGACGACCAGGTCGACGCCCGCCGAGTCGACGACCTCGCAGCGCAGGAAGTCGCCGGTCTCCGTCTTCTCGGGCGCGTCGAGGATGACGCACTCGCCGTCGACCTCCGGGGCCTGGTGCGCGGCGCGGCCGGTGAGCTCGCCGTCGTCGTCCCGCTCGACGAGCACGTCGACGAAGGTGCCGATCCGGTCCTCGGCGCGCTGCGCGGTCAGCTCCTCCACCAGCGCGGAGATCCGGGTGACCCGCGCGGCGACCTCGTCGGCGTCGAGCTTGCCGTCGAAGGTCTCGGCCTCGGTGCCGTCCTCGTCGGAGTAGCCGAAGACGCCGACCGCGTCGAGACGGGCGCCGGTGAGGAACCGCTCGAGCTCGGCCAGGTCGTGCTCGGTCTCGCCGGGGAACCCGACGATCACGTTGGTGCGGATGCCCGCCTCGGGCGCGTACTCGCGGATCTGCTCGGTCAGCGCGAGGAACGAGTCGGTGGAGCCGAACCGGCGCATCCGGCGCAGCACCTGCTCGCTGGAGTGCTGGAAGGACAGATCGAAGTACTCGGCGACGCCCGGCGTGGTCGCGATGGCCTTGACCAGCTGCGGGCGGGTCTCGGCGGGCTGCAGGTAGGAGACGCGGACGCGCTCGATGCCGTCGATCTCCGCCAGCCGCGGCAGCAGCCGCTCCAGGGCGGTGGCGCCGTCGCGGCCGAAGTCCTTGCCGTAGGACGTCGAGTTCTCGCTGACCAGGAACAGCTCCTTGACGCCGTGCTCGGCCAGCCACATCGCCTCGGCGACGATTTCGTCGGGCTGCCGCGAGACGAAGGAGCCGCGGAACGACGGGATCGCGCAGAACGAGCAGCGCCGGTCGCACCCGGAGGCGATCTTCAGCGCGGCCACCGGCGAGTCGTCGAGGCGCGTGCGCAGCACTCGCGGGCCCCAGCCGTGCTGCGCGTGGCCCGGGACCTCGACGGTCTCGGCCGCGGCGGGCCGCTGCACCGGGCTGATCGGCAGCAGCTTGCGGCGGTCGCCAGGGGTGTGCGAGGCGATCTTGCGGCCGGCGACGACGTCGTCGAGCCGGTCGGAGAGCTCGGCGTAGTGGTCGAAGCCCAGCACCGCGTCGGCCTCGGGGAGGCTGTCGGCGAGCTCGTGGCCGTAGCGCTCGGCCATGCAGCCGACCGCGACCACCTTCTTGCCCGTGTCGGACGCCGCGAGCAGCGTGTCGACCGAGTCCTTCTTCGCCGACTCGACGAAGCCGCAGGTGTTGACCACCACGACGTCGGAGTCCTCGGGTTCGGCCGCCAGCTCCCAGCCGCCGGCCGCCAGCCGGCCCGCCAGCTCCTCCGAGTCGACCTCGTTGCGGGCGCAGCCCAGGGTCAGCAGGGAGACGCGTCGGGTGGCGGCAGGGTCCGTGGCAGGAGAAGGCACGACGTTGAGGGTAGCCGCCGGGCCCGGACGGGCGGACGACGGCGTAGCCCGGTCGTGTCGGCGTCCGCGCCGGGCGATGTGGCAGGGTTGACGATCGTGCCGTCCGACTCCCTCCGCCCGACCGTCCGCCGCGCGCGAATCGCCGACGTCCGCAAGATCAAGGCCCTGGTCGACTCGGACGCGGGCCGCGTCCTGCTGGAGAAGGAGCTGGTCACGCTGTACGAGGCGGTCCAGGAGTTCTGGGTCGCCGAAGTGGGTGACGAGGTCGTGGGCGCGGCCGCGCTGCACGTGCTCTGGGAGGACATCGCCGAACTGCGCACGGTGGTGGTCGACAAGGCGGTCCGCGGCCAGGGCGTCGGGCGGGTGCTGGTCGCCCGGCTGGTCGACGAGGCCCGTGAGCTGGGTCTCAAACGGCTGTTCGTGCTGACCTTCGAGACCGGTTTCTTCGCCGGCCACGGGTTCGTGGAGATCGACGGCACCCCCGTTTCGCACGAGGTGTACGAGGAAATGCGGCGCTCGCACGACACCGGCGTCGCCGAATTCCTCGACCTCCCCTATGTGAAGCCGAACACACTGGGTAATTCCCGGATGCTTCTCGAACTCTAAGGGAAAGTTCAACACCGTCCCATCGAGCGGTGACGCGAGCCCCTCGCGGCCCGAAGCTGATCTCACATTCGTCACTTGATCGGCAAGGGATGCACACAATGCGCACGACTCTGCGGAACCTGGGGGCCACCGTCGCGGTGGCCGTGACCGTCGGCGGGGGCGCCCTGCTGGGCGCCGGCACGGCGGCGGCGGTCGACATCCCGACCGTGACCGACCAGTACCTCTTCCACACCTCGCTCTCCAGCTTCGAGACGATCCGGGGCCAGGCGCCCTACAACGGCCAGCTCGACTGGTCCTCGGACGGCTGCTCGTGGGCGCCGGACAACCCGTTCGGTTGGAAATTCCTGCCCGGCTGCCACCGCCACGACTTCGGCTACCGCAACTACAAGAAGCAGAGCCGGTTCACCGAGGCCAACCGCAAGAAGATCGACGACAACCTCTACACCGACCTGAAGAACATCTGCGGGTCGAACATCGCCTGCAAGGGCGCGGCCTGGACGTACTACCAGGCCGTCCGCGAGTTCGGCGGCTGAGTCCGGTGGCCCGGGCCGCGTCGCCGGCCCGGGCCTGTCAGGTTGGGCCGACGGACATCGATCACGTACTCAGCACGACTCGCGCGGTGCGCCGGAAGCTGGACCTCGACCGGCCGGTCGAGCCGGCGGTGCTCGAGGAGTGCCTGAGTCTCGCGCTGCAGGCCCCGACCCCCGGGAACGTCCAGGCCTGGCGCTGGCTGGTGGTGCGCGACCAGGGCGTGAAGGCGCGGCTCGGCGCCGTCAACCAGCCCTCGGTGGCGCGGGCGCTGCGTCCGGGCGGCACCTGATCGACGTCATCGAGCGGGTGCCGGTGTTCGTGATCCCCTGTCTCGAGGGGCGGCCTGCCGGGGAGAACGCCGTGGACGCGGCCTTCTACGGCGGAAATCCTCGGCATCCCGGACGGCTACACGCAGGTCGGGCTGCTGCCGGTGGCGTACACGACGACACCCGACTTCAAGCCGGCCGCGAGGATCCCGCTGGCCGAAGTGGCTTTCTCGGACCACTGGGGCACGCCGCTCAGCTGACGCGGACAGTGGCCTCCCGGCCGTCCTCGCTCACCGACACCAGCTCGACGCGGCTCGCGGCGAACGTCGTCGCTTCGGGGCCGGTGCGCGCGCCGCTGTGCAGCTCGGCCGTGGTGCTCTCGCCACGGCCTGGTTCCTTCAGCAGGAACGCCAGCGTGGCCTCCCCCTGCCAGAAGCACTGCATGCCGGGGCGGCATCGGGAGTCGGCGACGAGCCGGGTGTAGCGCACGGTGAGGTCCTTGCCCTCCACCGCGGCCTCCTGCCCGAGGCGCAGGGTCACGTCGTGCCCGGCGGCGGTGCTGACGGTCGACGGCGCGGACGGCAGACCCGCGGCGGGCGCCGGAGCGGCCTGCCCGGAGGCGACCGAGCTCCCGGCGCCCACCACGACGACGGCGAAGGCGAACAGTCCGGCTACGAATCGCTGTAGGTCCACGCGGTCAGGACGGAACGGACCCGGACGCGGGTTGCGTCGGCTCAGCGCATCCTCTCGACCAGGAAACCGACCTGGGTGGACGGGTTGCGGACGTGACCCGCTTCCGGGTGCCGAGCTCGCTCGACCGCCGCGGCGACGAGAGGCACGGCGCACGCCTCGAAATGCAACAGCAGCCAGTACTCGAAGCAAGGATTCGAGACCGCCAGGTTCACCCCGAGGCCGCGGGTATAAACGGCCGCCACCGGCACCACCGGCCGGGTGTCTCCCGGCAACGCGGGCATGAGGAGGTAAGCCGCACAGAACGGCTCCAAGCATCAGCCAGGGGTCAGTTACTCCTCGTCGTCCGGGTCGGCCGGGCCCGGGTCGCCGCCGCGGATCATGAACAGGACCGACTCCAGCTCCTCCGGCTTGATCAGCACGTCGCGGGCCTTCGAGCCCTCCGACGGGCCCACGATGCCGCGGCTCTCCAGCAGGTCCATCAGGCGGCCCGCCTTGGCGAACCCGACGCGGAGCTTGCGCTGCAGCATCGACGTCGAGCCGAACTGGGACGTCACGATCAGCTCGGCGGCCTGGAGCAGGACGTCGAGGTCGTCGCCGATGTCCGGGTCGATCTCCTTCTTCTCGCCCGCCTTCTGCGTGGTGACGCCGTCGTTGTAGTCCGGCTGCGCCTGCTCCTTCGCGAAGTTGACGACCGAAGCGATCTCTTCGTCACCGACGAACGCGCCCTGGATGCGGACCGGCTTGCCGGCGCCCATGGGCAGGTACAGCGCGTCGCCCATGCCGATCAGCTTCTCCGCGCCCGGCTGATCCAAAATCACCCGCGAGTCGGTCAGCGACGACGTCGCGAACGCCAGCCGGGACGGCACGTTGGTCTTGATCAGGCCGGTGACGACGTCGACCGACGGCCGCTGCGTCGCCAGGACCAGGTGGATGCCGGCGGCGCGGGCCTTCTGGGTGATCCGGACGATCGCGTCCTCGACGTCGCGCGGGGCGGTCATCATCAGGTCGGCGAGCTCGTCGACGATCGCCATGATGTACGGGTACGGCCGGTACTCGCGCTCGGACCCGGGGGGCGCGGTGATCTCGCCCGAGCGGACCTTCTTGTTGTAGTCGTCGATGTGCCGGACCTTGTTGACCTGCATGTCCTGGTAGCGCTGCTCCATCTCCTCCACCAGCCAGGCCAGCGCGGCGGCGGCCTTCTTCGGCTGGGTGATGATGGGCGTGATCAGGTGCGGGATGCCCTCGTACGGCGTCAGCTCGACCATCTTCGGGTCGATCAGGATCATCCGGCACTCGTCCGGCGTCGCCCGCGCGAGCAGCGACACCAGCATCGAGTTGACGAAGCTCGACTTACCGGAGCCGGTCGAACCCGCGACCAGCAGGTGCGGCATCTTCGTCAGGTTCGCCGTGACGAAGTGGCCTTCGATGTCCTTGCCGAGGCCGATCACCATCGGGTGGTTGTCCTTGACCGTGGACGGCGCGCGCAGGACGTCACCCAGGCGGACCATCTCGCGGTCGGAGTTGGGCACCTCGATGCCGACCGCGGACTTGCCCGGGATCGGCGCCAGCAGCCGGACGTTGTCGGTGGCCACCGCGTAGGCGATGTTCTTGGTCAGCGCGGTGATCTTCTCGACCTTCACGCCCGGGCCGAGCTCGACCTCGTAGCGGGTGACCGTCGGGCCGCGGGTGAAGCCGGTGACCTGCGCGTCGATGCTGAACTGCTCCAGCACGCCGGTGATCGCCTCGATCATGGCGTCGTTGGCCTTGCTGCGGGACTTCGGCGCATCGCCGAGCTTCAGCAGGTCGGGCGGCGGGAGCTGGTAGTCGCCTTCGACCGTGCGGGTGACCGCGAGCGGCGGTTCCGGGGCCTTCTTCGGCTTCTTCTCGGGCACCTCGGCGGGCGGTTTGGGCAGAGCCTTCGGTGGCTTGATCGGCGTCGGGACCTCGGCGAGGGCGGCTTCGAGGTCGAGCTGTTCGGGGGCGGCGTCGCCGGTCTGGCGGCGGCGGGACGGCTTGCGTAGGCGGGCGGCCTTCGGGTCGGCCTCGGTGACGCGCTCTTCGTCGGTGGCGAAGCCGGCCCGCTGGGCCTCGGCGATCTCTTCCTCGTCGAGTCCCCAGTTGCGGAGGCGCTGCGGGATCTCGCGGACCGGCGTGCCGGTGAACACGAGCACGCCGAAGGCCAGCGCCAGGATCAGCAGCGGCACCGCGACCCAGGTGGTGACGCCCATGGCCAGCAGGCCGCCGGAGAAGGCGCCGATGATGCCGCCGGCGTACATCCGGCCGTCGTTGGTGGCCGGGAGCGCGGTGAAGATGTGCAGCATCCCGAGCACCGACAGGACGACCATGATCGTGCCGATGACCATCCGCGGCCGCGTCTCGGGGTGCGGCTCGGACCGCATCAGCGCGACGGCGACGACCACCAGCACCAGCGGCAGCGTCACGGCTCCGGCGCCGAGAACGGTCCGGGCGGCGATCTCCACGCCGGCGCCGATCGGGCCGGCGGCCCGCCACCAGACGCCGACGGCCGCGACGATGGCCAGGGCCATCAGGCCGAGCGCGAGGCCGTCGCGGCGGTGTTCCGGTTCGAGCTCGCGGGTGCGGCCGACCGTGCGCGCCAGCGTGCCCAGGCCCTTGGCCAGGAGGTTCCAGGTGCCGCGGACGCCCTTGCCGAACACGCCGGGCGTCTTGCGGCGCGGCGCCGGCTTGCGAGCGGACGACGTACGTGGCTTCGCCGGCGTACGCGGCTTACGCGCCGCTGCCCCTTTCGCGCCGCTTCCCGTGCTTCGCTTCCTCGTCGCCGACCCTGCCATGGGTCAACGGTAACCGGCCTCGACGTCTCGTCACATGCGCCACTCTCAGCGCAGGGTGAACTTCTGCCTCACACTTCGGGCATGAGCGGCCATCCGGGTGAAATCGGCGTCTGCCATGCTCTGCCCATGGTCGCGCTGCACTCCGACAACACCTCTCGCCGGGCCCCCGCCATCTGGCGGACCATGCTGAACATCGACCGCGGGCTGGTGAACCTGGTCGGGCGGCTGACGGTCACCGGCCGGATCCCGGCGCAGCTGCGGGGCAAGCCGCTGCTGATGGCCGCGAACCACATCGGCGTGTTCGACGCGTTCGTGCTGATGGCGGCGTGCAAGCGGATCGGCATCAACCCGCGGTTCATGCTGGCCGGCGGCATCCTGGACGCGCCGGTCATCGGGCCCGCCCTGCGGGTCAGCGGGCACCTGCGGGTCGACCGGAAGGTCGCCGCGACGGCGGTCGGGCAGTTCGCGATGGCCGTCGAGGCGCTCAGGACCACGCGCGAGCCGATCATCGTCTACCCGGAGGGCCGGATCAGCCACGACCCCGGCCTCTGGCCGGAGCGCGGCAAGACCGGCGCGGCGCGGCTGGCGCTGGCGGCCGGCGTGCCGGTGATCCCGATCAGCCAGTGGGGCGCGCACGAGGCCGTCTACTGGGGCACCGAGACCGTCAACGGCCCGGCCGACCTGGTCCCGCTGGCCCGCTCCGGGCTCAGCGCGCCGCTGCGCCGGCCGCGGTTCCGCGTGCACTTCGGCGACCCCGTCGACCTGTCGGAGGTCGAACCGGAGCGGCCGGGCGCCGGGGTGCGCGCGCACGCCAAGATCATGCAGGCGATCACCGACGGTCTCGTCCCGCTGCGCCGCGACGAACTCGACCGGCCCCGCTTCCACGACCCGACGCGGCCCACCGACACCGTCAGCCCGTGGAAGCCCGGGCAGTCCTCCTAGCGGAGTCCGAGGTTCGTCGACAGGGCCCGAGGCGCTCGGCCCGAATCTCAAAGCGCGATACCAGCTGGGTCCGGATCGTGAGACACCCGCCGCGGCACCCCTAGAGTCGGCGGACGTGAGCACACGGATACTCGTCGTCTACTACAGCGCGACCGGGAACACCGCCGCCCTGGCCGAGTCCCTCGCCGCGGGTGCCCGCGAAACCGGGGCCGAGGTGCGGGTGCGGACCGTGCCGGAAACGGTGCCCGCCGAAGCCATCGCCCAGAACCCACGCTGGCAGGCCTGGGTCGAATCGGGGCCGCACCACGACCTCGCCACGCTCGACGACCTCGAGTGGGCCGACGGCCTCGCGGTGGGCAGCCCGACCCGGTTCGGCGGCCCGGCCGCCCAGCTGAAGTCCTATTTGGACAGCACGGGTGGGTTGTGGGCGCGGGGAAAGCTGGCCGACAAGGTCGCGACGTCGTTCACGACGGCGTCCACCAGCCACGGCGGCCTCGAGTCGACGCTGCTGGCGATCAACAACGTCTTCTACCACTGGGGCGCGATCGTGGTGCCGCTCGGGTACACCGACCCGCACCTGATGGAGTCCGGCAATCCGTACGGCGGCTCGTTCGTGTCCCGCAAGTCGGCCGCGCCGGACGACCTCGCGCTCGGCGCGCTGCGCGTCCAGGGACGGCGGCTGGCCACCATCACGACGCACGTCGCGACGGGGCTGAAGCAAGCCGGGTAACCGGGCTGCATAACCATAAAACGGGTTTCGGCGGTGATATGGCGGCACCTACAGTCGCCACGGTGACCACCGAGCTGCCCGTCCTCGCCCCGCCCCACGTCGCCCACCGTGGTCGAGGCACCGCCCTCGTCCTGCTCGCCGCGCTGTTCTTCAGCACGTCCGGCACGCTGGGCAAGTCCGCGATGTCGGCCGGGTTCACCCCGGAGCAGGTGGCCGCGATGCGGATCGGGCTGGCCGGGTTCGTGCTGCTGGCCGGGGTGGCGCTGGTGGCGCCGCGGAAGCTGCGGGTCCGCCGGGCGGAACTACCCGTCCTCGCCGGCTACGGCCTGCTCGGCGTGGCCGGGGTGCAGCTGCTCTACTTCGTCGCCGCGGGCCGGATCCCGGTCGGCATCGCGATCCTGCTGGAGTTCGTCTCACCGGTGCTCATCGCGCTCTGGGTGCGGTTCGTGCGGCGGCACCGGCTGCCGCGGTCGGTCTGGGGCGGCATCGCGCTGGCGATGGCGGGGCTCGCGCTGGTGGCCCAGGTCTGGCAGGGCTTGACCTTGGACGTCGTCGGCATGCTCGCCGGCGTCGGCGCGGCCCTCTGCTCGGCCGGGTACTTCCTGCTCGGGGAACGAGCGGTGGCCGACATCGACCCGCTCGGCCTGGTCACCTGGGGCATGGTGATCGGCGCCGTCCTGATCGGCCTCGTCGCGCCGCCGTGGACGTGGCCGGTCGGGCTGCTCGGCGTCGACGTCGAGTTCGGCGCCTGGCACCCGCCGGTGTGGCTACTGCTCGTCCTGCTGGTCCTGGTGGCGACGGTCTTCGCCTACGTCTTTGGCATCTCGGCGCTGCGGCACCTGCCGGCGTCGGTGGCGAGCGTGGTCGGGCTGGTCGAGCCGGTCATCACGACGGTCGCGGCGTGGGTGCTGATCGGCGAGGAGCTCGCCTGGCCTCAGCTGCTCGGCGCGGCGATCCTGCTGGCCGGTGCCTACATCGTGCAGCGCAAGTCGGAGATCCTCACACACTGAGCTTGCGCAAATTCTGCATCGGCTACCTCCCGGGTGCGAGAATTCCGCGATCCGCGCACACCCGGGGAGGAAGCAACATGGTGACGAAGTCCGGGCTGCGGCCCGATCTGCGTCAGCGGCACGTCCGGATGATCGCCCTCGGCGGCATCATCGGCGCGAGCCTGTTCATCGGCAGCGGCGCGGTGATCCACACCGTCGGCCCGGCCGCCGTGCTCTCGTACGCCATCGGCGGGCTCCTGGTCGTGCTGGTGATGCGGATGCTCGGCGAGATGGCGACCGCGACGCCGTCGCTGGGCTCGTTCATGGAGTACGCGCGGGACTCGCTCGGCGGCTGGGCCGGCTTCACCATCGGCTGGCTGTACTGGTACTTCTGGGTCGGCGTGGTCGCGTTCGAGGCCGTCGCCGGCGCGAAGATCCTGCAGGGCTGGATCCCCGACGTGCCGCAGTGGGTGTTCTCGCTGGGACTGATGCTGCTGCTGACGGCGACGAACCTGGCGTCGGCGCGCTCGTTCGGCGAGACGGAGTTCTGGCTGGCGTCGATCAAGGTCGCCACCATCGTCGTGTTCCTGGTGCTGGGCCTGCTGTTCGTGCTCGGGCTCTGGCCGGGCGCGCACTTCTCCGTCGGCAACGCCGGGCTCGACGGCTTCGTCGCGAACGGCCCGTTTTCGGTGGTGCACGGCGTGGTCATCGTGATCTTCTCCTACTTCGGCGCGGAGATCGTCACGATCGCGGCGGCCGAGTCCGACCAGCCGGAGACGGCGGTCCGCAAGGCGACCTCGACGATCGTCTGGCGGGTGATCGTGTTCTACGTCGGCTCGGTGGCGCTGCTGGTGATGATCACGCCGTGGCGCGAGATCCCGAGCGAGACGAGCCCGTTCGCGGCGGCGTTCGGCCGGTTCGGTGTGCCGGCGGCGTCGACGATCGTGTCCGCGGTGGTGTTGACGGCGGCGCTGTCGGTGCTGAATTCGGGGCTGTACACGGCATCCCGGATGTTGTTCGCCCTGCGCCGGCACGGGTGGGCGCCGAGCTGGGTCGCCGACACGAACGCGCGCGGCGTGCCGTGGAAGGCGATCCTGGCGTCCACCTCGGTCGGTTACGTGGCGGTGGTGATGAGCTACGTGTCCCCGGACAAGATCTTCTACTTCATCATCAATTCGGCGGGCGCGGTGGCCTTGTTCGTGTACGCGATCATCTGCGGCTCCCAAATCCGGATGCGGCGACGGCTCGAAGCCGAGTCGCCGGAACTGCTGAAGTTGCGGATGTGGGGTTACCCGTGGCTGAGCTGGTTCACGTTGGTGATGACGGTGGTCGTGGTGGCGTCGATGCTGTTCGTGGACGAGGACACGCGGGCCCAGCTGTACCTGAGCCTGCTCAGCCTGGCGGTGATCCTCGGCGTCTACGCCCTCATCCGCCGGCGCGCGACCGGTGATTCCGCGCGTATCTCGCGTGATTGAGCCCGGAACTCGCGTGATTGGAGCCGGAACTCGCGAGTTCCGGCTTTAATCACGCGAGTGACGGCCCTGATCACGCGAGATCCGGCTCTGATCACGGCGGGTACGGGGAACTCAGCCGCCGGCGATCCGGCTCAGCGCTCCGAAAAACACGTCCGTGATCTTCGCCGGGTCCGGGGCCACGAACGCCTGTCCCCCGGTCGCCGCGGTCAGCTGGTCCAGTTCCGCCTTGTCCGCGTCCGGGCCGACGCCCACGCCGATCAGCGGGATCGGGCGGCGGGGGTCCCGCAGTTTCGCCAGCTCGGCCAGGAGGTCCGCGCGGGACACCCCGTGCGGGTCTTCGTTGCGGCCGTCGGTCATCACGATCACCAGGTTGAGCCGGCCGGGCTCCCACTCGCGCCGGGCCGTGCGGTAGGCGTCGAGGACGCTGTCGTACAGCCCCGTGCCGCCGTCCGGGGTGGCCTTCACCTGGCTCAGCCGATCCAGCGCGCCGCCGGCCAGGTGCTGGGCGACCGGCGCCATCGGCAGCAGCTCGCGGTAGTCCTTGTCGCCGTCCAGGCGGGTCGAGAACGCCAGCATCCGCAGCTGCGTGGCGGGTTTGAACAGGTGCATGGCCTTCGCCGCGGCCTGCATCGTCACCTGCATCCGGTTCAGCCCGGTTCCCGGCACCTGCGCGTTCATCGACCCGGAGACGTCGACGAGCACCTGCACCCGCGCGCTCAGGTTGATCCCGGCCCACTGGTTGAGCAGCTCGTCGACGACGTCGGCGGGCGGCAGGGTCGCGGCCCGGATGCCGGCCGGGGACACCCGCGGGTCGTCGATGTGCTCGCGCAGCGCCTGCCCGCCCGCGGCACGCAAGCCGGTCTTGGCGATCGCGTCGGCGCCCCGGTCGCCGAGCATCGCCGCCCGCAGCGCGTCGACGATCGGCCGTTGCTGCGGCGTGATCCCGCCCAGCTCGGCGAACGGGAAGTCCAAAGTGGGCACCGCGGTCGAGTAGACGGCGACGAGCGGCGACGTCGTGTCCTCGACGTTGTGGCGCAGCAAGGAGTTCTCCGACGCCGGGAAGGCCGTCACGGCGGCCGTGCCGCCGCCGTCGCCGGAGCCCGGCAGCCGGGCGATCAGGTCCGTCTCCGCGCCGAGCGTGTTCGCCGAGAACCGCCGCAGCAGCGCGACGTACGCGGCGGCGGGCTCGGCGGCCGTCCGGACGCTCTCCCGAAGGCCGAGCAACGCGGCGGCGCCGACCGGGTCGCGGGCGGGGTCGGGCATCGCCGGGACGACACCCGGCGCGGCCAGCACCTCCGCCCACGTCGGCGTGTGCTGGGGCCAGCCGAGGCCCTTGGCGACGTCCGCGGCGACGGCGAGCACCACCGGCGAACTCGCCACCGACGCCCCGGTTTCGGGGACGTCGGCGGCGCCGAGCTGACGGGCGCGGCGCAGCGCGAGAGTGGAGTCCGGCACCCAGACCTGCGCGCGCGGGCTGCCGTCGGAGAGCGCGAGCCGCTCGGCGGCCTGCGTCGCCTCCTTGGTCTGGACCTCGACGGCACCGCACTCCAGGTCGAGGCCGTGCACGACGAGCGACAGCGCGGGCGCGATGTCCGCGGACGCGGTGACCAGGACTTTCGCCGGCTGCTCGCAGGACGGGCGGGAGTTCACCGCCCGCACGGCCACCCAGGCCCCGGCACCCAGGACGACCACGAGACCGGTCGCCAAGGCGGGCACGAGCAGCCGGCGGCGTCTTCCGTCCGGCGAGTGACGTCCCATCGGCGCGGGCCTCTCTGCGCGAGGCGGGGTGGGAGATCAAGGTTATCCCGCGCCAAAGCGGCCGCTCATGGTCCAGACGGCGTAAGTACTGGCTCACTCTGGGAGTGGCCTGCGGAAAGCCGTGAATGTCGCATTGAGGGACTTGAAGTCCCTCAATGCGACATTCACGGACTTTGGCCGGGCTAGACCGGGATCACCGTCGGGACGATCATCGGGCGGCGGCGGTAGGTGTCGGCCACCCAACGGCCGACCACCCGGCGGACCGCCTGCGCGATGCGGTGGGTGTCGGTGATGCCTTCGGACTCCGTGCGCGCCAGCTCCATCTCCACCAGCGGCACGACGGCGGCGAGCGCCTTCGGGTCGTCGGAGAAGCCGCGGCCGGACACCGTGGGGCTGCTGACCGGGCGGCCGGTGCTGGAGTCCACCGCCACGCTGATCGAGATGAACCCGCCCTCGCCCAGCACCAGCCGGTCGGACAGGGTCGACTCGCCGACGTCGCCGACCGACAGGCCGTCGACGTAGACGTGCCCGACCTCGACGCGGCCGGTGCGGGAGGCCTTGCCGTCGACCAGGTCGACGACCACGCCGTCTTCGGCGATCACCACGTTGTCGGGGGCGACGCCGGTGCGGATGGCCAGTTCGCCGTTCGCGCGCAGGTGCTTCCACTCGCCGTGCACCGGCATCACGTTGCTCGGCCGCACCGCGTTGTACAGGTACAGCAGCTCGCCCGCCGACGCGTGGCCGGACACGTGCACCTTGGCGTTGCCCTGGTGGACGACGTTCGCGCCGAGCCGGGTCAGGCCGTTGACCACACCGAACACCGCGGTCTCGTTGCCCGGGATCATCGAGCTGGCCAGCACGACGGTGTCGCCCGCGCGGATCGAGATCTGCCGGTGCTCGCCGCGCGCCATCCGCGACAGCGCCGAGAGCGGCTCGCCCTGCGACCCCGTCGAGACGAACAGGACCTTGCTCTCCGGCAGGGTGCTGGCCTGGTCGAGGTCGACCAGCAGGCCGTCCGGCACGTTCAGCAGGCCCAGGTCGGCCGCGATGCCCATGTTCCGGACCATCGACCGGCCGACGAACGCGATCCGCCTGCCGTGCCGGTGCGCGGCGTCCAGGACCTGCTGGACGCGGTGGACGTGGCTGGCGAAGCAGGCCACGATCACGCGCTGGTCGACGCGGCGGATGACGTCGTCGAGCACCGGGCCGATGTCGCGCTCGGGCATGACGAACCCGGGCACCTCGGCGTTGGTCGAGTCGACGCAGAACAGGTCGACGCCCTCGTCGCCGAGCCGGGAGAACCCGGCCAGGTCGGTGAGGCGCCCGTCCAGCGGGAGCTGGTCGAGCTTGATGTCGCCGGTGTGCAGGACCACGCCCGCCGGGGTGCGGATCGCGACCGCGAGGGCGTCCGGGATGGAGTGGTTCACCGCGAAGAACTCGAGGTTGAACACGCCGACGTCGCGGCGCTCGCCCTCGCGGACCTGGATGAGGTTCGGCCGCTGCCGGTGCTCCCTGGCCTTCGCCGCGAGCAGCGCGTTGGTGAACTTCGAGCCGTAGATCGGCAGGTCCGGCCGCAGGCGCAGGAGGAACGGGACGGCACCGATGTGGTCCTCGTGCCCGTGGGTGAGCACCAGCCCCTCGATGTCGTCGAGGCGGTCCTCGATCGCGCGGAAGTCGGGCAGGATCAGGTCGACGCCGGGCTGGTCGTCCTCGGGGAAGAGGACCCCGCAGTCGACGATGAGCAGCCGGCCGCCGAATTCGAAGACGGTCATGTTGCGCCCGACTTCGCCGATGCCGCCCAGCGCGACGACGCGCAGGGCTCCATCAGGCAGTGGGGGCGGGGCGTTGGTGGGGCCTGGACCGGGGGGAAGTGAGCTCACCGAGGCAGGGTCCCAACGCTGGTGTGCGAGGTCGGCGCCACGTAGGCGGCCCTCGAATCTGCTTGTGCCACCCGCTCACCATGCCAGTCCTGGGCCGCCGTGTCGCCCAGGGGCACGCCGCCCTGGGCCAAATCGGCCGCGATCAGCGCGGTCTGCTCGGTGGTCGGGGCGACGATCGGCAGCCGCGGGTCGCCGATGTCGAACCCGCGCAGCCGCAGCGCCGCCTTGCTGAACGCGACCCCTCCGACCCGGGACATCGCGCGCAGCACCGGCAGCATGGCGCGGTGGTTGGTGCGCGCGGTGGACGTGTCGCCGCTCTCGTAGGCGTCGATCATCGCGCGGATCCGGCCCGCGACGACGTGACCGATCACACTCACGACGCCGACGCCGCCGACCGAGATCCAGGGCAGGTTCAGCCCGTCGTCACCGGAGTAGTAGGCGAGGTGGGTGTTGGCGATCACCTCGGAGCCGGCGATCAGGTCGCCCTTGGCGTCCTTGACCGCGACGATCCGCGGGTGCTCGGCCAGCCGCAGCAGCGTGTCGACCTCGATCGGCACGACCGAGCGCGGCGGGATGTCGTAGAGCAGCACCGGCAGCCCGGTGCTGTCGGCGACGGTGGTGAAGTGCGCGTACAGCCCGGCCTGGCTGGGCCGCGAGTAGTACGGGGTGACGACCAGCAGGCCGTGCGCGCCGGCCGCCTCGGCCTGCTTCGCCTGCTCGATGCTGTGCGCGGTGTTGTTGGTGCCCGCGCCGGCCACGACGGTCGCGCGGTCGCCGACGGCCTCGACCACGGCCCGGATCAGCTCCTGCTTCTCCGTGTCGCTCGTGGTCGGGCTCTCGCCGGTCGTGCCGTTGACGACGAGGCCGTCGTTCCCCAGCGCCACGAGGTGCTCGGCGAGCTCCTGCGCCCGCTTCAGGTCCAGCGCACCGTCGGCGTCGAAGGGAGTGGCCATCGCGGTGAGCACTCGCCCGAACGGCCGTCCGGGTGCGGCGGTAGGTGGGTTGGACATGCCCAGACGGTACCCCGTCCCACCGACGAAAACGGTGCCGACCTGGCCGGGGGCGGCGAAGTGCGGAGGATTTCCCTGGCCCGACCGCTCGTCGCGGAACTTCTACTTGACCTTGGTCACGATCGGCGCGGAGATGGGGCCGCCGTCGGCCTTGGTCAGGACGCAGTAGAACTCGCGCGTCGGGTACTCGCCGGTTTTGTCCGGCACGCTCTGCCACTCGCCCTGCGTGGGCACGAGCGCGCGGTACTTGAGGTTTGCGCGCTTGGTCTCGGGGACGATCGACGAGCGGAAGGCGGCCGCGCAGCGGGCTTCGGCCACCGCGGTGACGGCTTCGAGGCCCGGGTAGGCGGCGACCTCCGCTTCGTTGTCGGACCAGTTCGCGGTGCCGATGGGATCCCCCGAGTCGTAGATCTCGAGGGTGTGGCTCTCCTTGCAGTCGCCGTCGTTCTCGCCGCTGATGACGCCGCCGTCCTGGACCGCGGCGTTGTAGCAGAGGTAGCTGGAGCTGACGTCCACGCGCATCTGGCCGCCGAGGCCGTACGTCGTGGTCGGCAGCTTCTGAGCGTCCGGCGCGGGGGTTGCGAAGGCCCTGCCCGCGAAGAAGCCGCCGACCAGGGCACCCACGACGAGTACTGCGGCCGCCGAGAGCCACAGTGCGCGGTGGTTCTTCGGCTGCGGCGCCGGGCCGGCGGGTGGCAGGAGCATCGCGGTGCCGCCCGGCGGGGTGGGGCGCACGCCCTGCGCCGTGGTCAGCAGGTTCTGCGCCTGCGCGGCGGTGAGGCGGGCGTCGGGGTTCGCGACGAGGAGGCCGAGGATCGCCGCCGCGATCGGGCCCTGGCCGCGGGTGAGGTACGGGATCTCGGTCATGATCGCGTGCAGCGTCGCGGCGGTCGTCGCGCGCTCGAACGGGATCGAGCCTTCGACGGCGAAGAACAGCGTCGCGCCGAGGGACCACAGGTCGGACGCGGGCAGGGCTTCGCGGCCTTCCACGCGCTCCGGCGCCATGAACGCGGGCGAGCCGACGATCATGCCGCTGGTGGTCAGGCGGGGGTCGTCGACGGCGTGGGCGATGCCGAAGTCGGTGAGCTTCACGCGGCCGTCCGGCGCGACGAGGATGTTCGCCGGCTCGACATCGCGGTGCACGATCCCGGCGGCGTGCGCGGCCTGCAGCGCGGCCAGCACCCGCTCCCCCAGCTGCGCGGCCTGCGCGGCGGGCATCGGGCCCCGCTGCCGCACGAGGTCGGCCAGCGACGGCGCCTCGACGAGCTCCATCACGATGAAGGTGGTGCCGCCGTCGGTGACCACGTCGTACACCGTGACGACGGCGGGGTCGTTGAGCCGCCCGCCGGTGCGCACCTCGCGCAGGGCGCGTTCGGAGAACACGGCGGCGGACTCGGCGTCGGGCAGCCGCAGCTCCTTCACCGCGACCGGGCGGCCGATGACCTGGTCCTGCGCCCGCCACACGACGCCCATGCCGCCCCGGCCGAGCTCGCCCAGCAGCAGATAGCGGCCGGCGACGACCCGCTGACCAGGCGTGACAGGCGCCTGCGGTGGGTACGGCCGGGTTTTTTCGTCGGTCACGGTGCTCCTTCGGGCGGCGGTCGCGCAGATGCTAGTCGGACCGCCGCGGAGCGTTCGGGGTTCCGCGCAATTCGCGGGTTTCGCCCCGGTAAGGGATCCAGCGATAACCGGGGGCGAAGTCGCTGAACTCGGCGCGCCGGCCGGTCGCGGCCCAGATGTCCTCGCCGACGACGAGCCCGGGGAACCTCGTCAGGTCCTCCTCCGCCATCAGCTGGTCGTAAGTGCGGAACTCATCGGTCTCGACCCCGGCGATGGCGTAGCGGTAGACCGGCGGCGCCGTCCGGAGCTGCCAGTAGAGCCGACGCCCGGCCGCGGTCATGGCCGTCGCCTCCGCCGCGGTGTTCGCCCCCGTCTCGCTGAGGCCTTCGGGCACCACGCCGCACCACCAGCCGACGCCGTCCGAGAAGATGCGCACCGGCCAGCCGTCGAAGTGCCGCGCGAGGTCTCTGGCGTGGGTTTCGCGCTCTCCGCATTCGGCGTTGAGGGCGAAGATCCAAGCCATGGCGGGAACTCCCTGCTCGTGGTCAGCCGGTGAAGGTCAAGTAGATCAGCACCAGGTTGAGGGTGATGATCACGGCCGCGACGACGTACGCCGCGGCCGTCGTCAGACGGCGGTTGGTGTCGGCCCCCATCAGATCACGGTCGGCCGTCAGCCGGATCAGCGGGACGAGCGCGAACGGGATCCCGAACGACAGCACCACCTGCGAGACGACCAGCGCCGCGCTCGGGTCGGCGCCGAGGGCGAGCACCACGATCGCCGGGATGAGCGTGACGAGCCGGCGCACGACCAGCGGGATCCGCTTGTGCAGCAGGCCTTGCATGATCATCGCGCCGGCGTACGCGCCGACCGACGTCGACGCCAGGCCGGACGCCAGCAGGCCGATCGCGAACATCAGCGCGATGCCGGGACCGAGGGCCAGCGAGACGGCGCTGTGCGCGCCCGCGATGCTGTCGACGCCCTCCTGCCCCTGGAGGTTCGTCGCGGCGAGCAGGAGCATGCCGAGGTTGACCGCGCCGGCGAGCAGCATCGCCAGGCCGACGTCGGCGCGGGTGGCGCGCAGCAGGCGACGGCGGCGGCCGGCGTCCGGGCGGCCGTGGCGGTCGCGGACCAGGCCGGAGTGCAGGTAGACGGCGTGCGGCATGACGGTCGCGCCCAGCATCGCCGCGGCGATGAGGATGCTGCCCGCGCCGTCGAACCTCGGCACCAGGCCGCCGATCGTTTCCGCCACCGACGGCGGTTCGACGAACAGGCTCGCCAGGAAGCCGACCGCGATGACCAGCAGCAGGCCGGTGACGACCCGTTCGAACGTCCGCTGGCCGCCGCGGTCCTGGACCGCCAGCAGCGTCAGCGAAACCGCGCCCGTGATCACGCCGCCGACGATCAGCGGCAGGTCGAACAGCAGGTTCAGCGCGATGGCGCCGCCGACGACCTCGGCCAGGTCGGTGGCGATGGCGACGACTTCGGCCTGCAGCCAGTAGGCCAGCCGGGCGGGCCGGGACAGCCGGGCGCGCAGGGCCTCCGGCAGCGACATCCCGCTGACCAGGCCGAGCTTCGCCGAGAGGTACTGCACGAGCACGGCCATCAGGTTCGCCGCGACGATCACCCAGACCAGCAGGTAGCCGTAGCGGGCGCCCGCGCTGATGTTGGAGGCGACGTTCCCGGGGTCGACGTACGCGATCGCGGCGACGAACGCCGGGCCGAGCAGGGCCGACCCGGTGCGCAGACGCGTCGCCAGTTTCGGCCGCACTGCTTCGGTGACCGCCATGGGCGCCTGCCTCTCAACCGGATATCGGGGACCCTAAACCGAAGTTTAGGCTTGCCGAACTTTCGATTTCAAGGGGGATGGCTCCCACCCTCGCGGCCGGGGTACCCGCGAATCGCCCGCCGAAAGCCGTGAAGGCCACCTCGAGGGGAGTCCTCGAGGTGGCCTTCACGGACAACGCGTCAGGGGTGGGCGACCTCGTGGCCGGATTCGCGCAGCGCCTTCACCGCGTGGTCGAGGTCGGTCGCGCGGACCAGGATGTGGTCGGTGTCGTACGTGGACATCGAGAACAGCGCGACCCCGGCCGCCGCCAGCTCCGAAGCCAGCGCGGCGATGATGCCGGTGAGCGTGAACTCCAGGGGCCCGCGGACCGACAGCAGGCGCCAGCCGTCCTCCTCCGCCGTGCTGCCGGCCGGTTCGCGGCCGGCGGGGCAGATCACCGACAGCTCTTCGGGCGTCCGGGTCACCGAGACGAACGCCGGTTCGCCGGGTTCGAACAGCTCCGGGGGCACCGGGGCGTCCGCGGGCAGCCGGACGACGGCGTACTCGCCGGGCCGGATGTCGATCGCGAGGCGCTTCATCAGCCTTCAAGCACCTTCGGGCTCGTGGCGATCTCGGTGCCGTCGGGCAGCGTCGAGATGGTGAAGTCCGCGAACACGTTCCCCGCGGCCTTCTGCAGCTGCCGCAGGCATTCCACGGCCAGCTCGCGGATCTCGACGTCGGCGTGCTCGGTGGCGCGCATCGCGACGAAGTGACGCCACGCCCGGTAGTTCCCGGTGACGACGATGCGGGTCTCGGTCGCGTTCGGCAGCACGGCGCGCGCGGCCTGGCGGGCCTGCTTGCGGCGCAGGGTCGCGCTCGGGACGTCGGCGAACTTCTCCTCGAGCCCGGCGAGCAGCTCGGTGTAGGCGTCGACGCTCGCCTGGGCCGCGGCGAGGAACTTCTCGTGCAGCGCCGGGTCGTTCGCGATCACGTCCGGCTCGACGAAGGCGGCGTTGCGCTCCGGGACGTACCGCTGCGACAGCTGCGAGTACGAGAAGTGGCGGTGCCGGATCAGCTCGTGGGTCAGCGAGCGCGAGATCCCGCTGATGTAGAAGCTCACCGAACCGTGCTCCAGCACCGAAAGGTGGCCGACGTCGATGATGTGCTCGATGTAGCCGGCGTTGGTCGCGGTGGCCGGGTTCGGCTTCTTCCACGACTGGTAGCAGGCGCGGCCGGCGAACTCGGCGAGCGCCTGGCCGCCGTCCGCGTCGGTCGACCACGGCACGTCCTCTGGCGGGAAGAACTCCGTCTTCGCGATCAGCTGCACCCTGGGTGACACGGTTTCGGCCACGTCCGCACTCCTTCTCCCGGCCTGACTCCACGACTCCCCGGCAGCCTAACCGCGTGAGGGCGGCCACTCCCGGGGGACACGTGACATCACCTCCACCTTGACTGACACCACTGATGACGTCATAGTGATGTCATGGACCTGACGCCGTACATCGCCAACCTTCGCGAGGACCTCGCGAACACGGCTGCCGCCGGGGACGAGCAGACCCGGCGGGCGGCCGCGCTGCTGTCCTCCGCGCTCGAACCCGCCGTCCGCCTGACGTTGATGAACGCCCTCGCCGACCTCGCCGCCGAGGTCACGGCCAACCTCCCGGGGCAGGTGGTGGACGTGCGGCTCGACGGCCGGGACGTCCGCGTGGTCGTCACCGGCTCCGCCGAAGAGCCGCGGCCGCACGAGACACCACGTGACGCCACACCGCCACCACCGGTCGACGGCGGTGACATCACGCGCATCACGCTGCGGCTGGTCGAGCAGATCAAGGGACAGGCCGAGCGCGCGGCGCAGGCGCAGGGCGTCTCGCTGAACACGTTCGTTTCCCAGGCCGTCCAGGGCGCGCTCGGGCACGGCGCGCTCGGCGGGGGCCACAAGCAGCACACCAAGGGCGACCGGACCGGGTCGCACCTGCACGGCTGGGTCGAAGGCTGAGGGGCACGAAGATGAGCGACGAAGAACAGACGACACCGAACGAAGAACCGGCACCGGCCGAAGAGCCGGCCCAGAACGACGAACTGGTGCGGATCGACGAGTTCGACACCGACGTCCCGCTCGAGCTCGACGTCGGCGTCACGATCGGCCGCGTCGAGATCGTGCTCGAAGGGGACTCCGGAGCACGCGTCGAGCTGCGGCACGACCAGGGCGAGCAGCAGCCGTGGGTGGCGGGGGTCAACAGCCTGCTGTCGTGGGTCGGCGAGCGCTTCGGCGACCAGCTGGGCGTCGACCCGGCCGCCTCCCCCGCCGAAGCGGTGCGGCAGAGCCGGATCGAGAAGCTCGGCAACCGCCTGGTCGTCCAAGCGCCGAAGGCGTGGCAGCTGCGCAACGTCGCGCTCGCGGTGAAGGTGCGCGCCCCGGCGGGCTCGCACGTCGAGGTGCGGGCCGGCGCGGCGGACGTCACCGTGTCCGGCTCGGCCGGGCGCGTCGACCTGCTGACCGGCTCCGGCGAGGTCAAGCTCGACCGCGCCGACGGCTCGGCCACCGTGCGCACCGGCAGCGGCGGCATCAAGCTCGGCCCGACGCTGGGCGGGCTGCAGCTGCGCAGCGGCAGCGGCAACGTCGAGGCGTCGTCGCTGGCCGGCTCCGCGACCCTGGCGACCGGCACCGGCGACGTCTGGCTGGGCGCGGTTTCGGGCGAGGTGATGGCCCGCACCGGCAGCGGCGACCTGTCGGTGGCCGACGCCGCGTCGGGCACGCTCGACCTGATCACCGGCTCCGGCGAGGTCCGGGTCGGCATCCGCGGTGGGACGAGCGCGGAGGTCGACCTGACCTCGAGCGGCGGGCGGGTCTCCAGCGAGCTGGACGTCTCCGACACCGCTCCCGAAGGTGGCGTGAAGCTGAAGGTCCGCGCCCGCACGGGCTCCGGCAACGCCGTGGTGACGCGCGCGGCCGGCTGAGCAGGGGGAGACGGGCCGTCCCGGTGGGGTGCCGGGACGGCCCGTCGCGTGCCGCCGTCCCGGCGAAACCGGGGCCGGAGGCTGGTGGCCGCGGGCGTCGGCACGCCAGGATGATCGCGTGGACGACTATCTGGGGACACCGCACACGCCCGGCACACAGGTCATTCCGGTCCGGTTCGACGACCGCACGCTCTACGTCGAAGCCCGGCCGGTCGGCGACGGCGACGAGGAGGTCGCGGGACGGCTGCTCGAGTTCGAGGGTTTCACCGAGGCCCTGAGCAAGGTCGCGAACACCGTGACCGACGCCGTCCAAGCCGGGCTGACGAAGGTCAAGCCCACCAAGGTGACCGTCGAGTTCGGGTGCGAGGCCGGGATGGAAAGCGGGCGGCTGACCGCGATCCTGGTCAAGGGCACCGCGAAGGCGAACCTCAAGGTGACGATGGAGTGGAAGCCGGGCGACGGCGACTGACGCGCCGGAAAACGGCCGCGCTCCCCCCTCACCCATTTCGAATTCGGCTCACCCAGCTGAAATCCGGTGAGTAAATCAGCAACAACGGAGGTGTCAACCGTCCAGGCCAGGGACACAATGGGATGTCCCTGAGGTGCTGCGGGCGATCTTCAGCGCTTCACGCCGAAGTTTCCCGGAGGAACCGAAATGGCACAGGGCTGGCGGCAGAATGTCTGGGTACTCCCGGTTTCCGCGGTGATTTTCGCGGCGATGATCGTCGCCGTCCCGCCGTTCCTGAGCTTCGACCCGGCCAGGCAACTGTCCCCGCTCAACGCGAACTTCCCCGGCCTGGACTTCGGGCTGACCTTGACGCACGTCCTGCTCGCCACGGTCGCCCTCGTCACCCTGTGCCTGAGCATCTGGCCGTGGTTGCGCGTCCGGCACCCGGCCGTCCATCGCTGGAGCGGCCGGGTGTACGTCTTCACCGCGCTGCCGGCCGCCCTGCTCACGCTGCCTCTCGTGTTCTTGAACAACGAGTGGCAGGCCGACGTCGGCGCCGCCGCGACCGGCCTGTTCTGGTTCGTCACCACGCTCATCGGCTACATCGGGATCCGCCGGGGAAACGAGGCCCGGCACCGCCGCTGGATGTTGTACAGCTTCGCCATGGCCGGCTCCTTCGTCTGGGGTGTGGCCATGGGCCTGGGTCCCCTCTTTTCGAAACCCGCTCTGTTCCCCTATTTGGTGGAAATCATCCGCTGGGTGGGTCCGCTGATCAACCTGGGCGCCGTCAAATGGTGGCTGGACCACACCGCGCGGCGAAACGCGCGGGTGACTCCCCTCCCGGCTGCGGCACAGCGCGACCACATCGACCGCCGAGCCGCCTGACATTCCTTCTCGGTCACCGCGCTAGCGAAACCGCCGGAGCGCCTTCTCCGCCTTCACGCGGACCGCCTTCGGGGTCTTGCGGTCGTCGATCAGGGCCTGCAAGACGCTCTTGCCCTGGCCGGGATTGAGCTTCGCCACCGCCTCGGCGGCGGCGAACCGCTCCTCCGGCTTGAGCTTCTTGTCACCGGCCTGCGCGACCCGCACCTGAAGCTGCCGCCTCTTGCTGAGGTGGGCGACGTCGTCCTTGCCCGGCGCCTCCGTCCGGGACTTGGCCGGCTCGGCGGGCACCAGCCGGGCGGCCCGGTTCGTCGCGGTCAGCCGGGTCCGGCTGCCCACCCCGGACAGCGTGGCCACGCGCCGGTATTCGGCGGCCGCGCCCGCGCGGTCGAGCTGTTCCAGCCGCTCGATCACGGCGAGGGCCTGGTCGCTCGGCGCCGCGGCCGCGATCTGCTTCAGGAGGGCGATCCCGCGCTGCCGGTCGGTTTGCGCGACCTTGACCGCGAAGTCGGCCCGGCGGCGGACCGGGACACCGGTGTCCCAGGCGAGCGTGGCGTAGGCGGGGACCTCGAGCCCCGGCCGGACCGACGCCAGCTTCGTGGCCGCCTTGTCCCGCATCCGCACCGGCTCGGCGTCGGTGGCCACGATCGCCTCGAGCAGGCTGACCGCCTCGTCTTCGGCACCGCAGTCGATCAGGCACGTGATCGCGGACATCCGGTCGTCCGCGGTGGCCGGGCCGGTGGCCAGCTCGGTCAGCGCGGCGACGCCACGCGCCGGGTCGAACTCGTGCAGCGCGTCCGCGGCGAAGAGGCGGACCGCGAACCCGGCGCCGAAGTCACCGGCCAGCTCGGTCAGCCGGTCGAGCGCCCGGTCCCGGGCCGCGGGGGACCGGCCGGCGGCCTTCGCCGCGTCGACCTGCCAGGAGTCGAGCAGGGGGTCGAAGGCGAGGGTGAAGAGCACATCGAGGCCCGCGCCGGGGTCGACCTCGGCCAGCGCGGCCGCCGCGTCGAACCGCTCCTCGGGATCCCCCTGCGGGTCCAGGGCCAGCTCGCGCAGGATCGGGACCGCCCGGAGGTCGGTGTCCCCCAGCGCCCGGGCCGCCCGGCGGCGGGCCGGCGCGGGGTGCCGGAGGTCTTCCGCCAGCTCGGCCAGCAGGTCGGCGCCGAACCCGTGCTCGCGGGCCGCCAGCGCGGCGGCGCACCGGGTCTCGAACCCGACGGTGGCGTCCCGGCTCAGCAACGCCAGCGTGGCCGGCACCTCGCGCGCGTCGTGGGCGCAGATCGTCTCGGCCGCGGCCAGCCGGGTCTTGCCGGGGCAGCCGGGATCCTCGACCAGCCGTCGCAGGATTTCCCGGCCCCGCGCCGGGTCTTCGGCGAAGACCAGCAGCGCGGCTTCGAAGCGGGATTCGCGCAGCTCGGGCGTGGCGGCCAGCCGGGTCAACGTGCGCAGGCCGTGCGGCCGGTCGATCTCGACGACGATCTTGGCCGCGCGCAGCCGGTCCTCGGCGTCCGCCCGGCCGGCGAAGACCAGGTAGTTCGCGGCCGTGATGCCCCGGCTCCGGTCCAGTTCGAGCAGCAGCCGCAGGGCCTCGAAGCGCGCCACCCGCTCGTCGTCCTCGCGGAGCAGGGCTTCGAGGGTGTCCGCCGCGTCGGCGGGCGCCACCTGCGCCAGCTCGGACACCGCCTCCCGCCACTCGCGCAGCGTCCGCGGGTGGACGACCTGCCGGATCAGTCCCCGGCGGAGCCGCTCGCGCACCTTGTCCGGCACCGGCAGCCCCTGGCGGACCACGTCGACGACGAACCCGTGGTTGTCCTTCCAGTACCGCCGCCGCAGCAAGCGGTTCAGCACGCGCGAGACGTCCTTGCCGTCGGCCGCCCACAGGCCGACGAGGAACAGCTCGACCTCCCAGTTCTTCCACTCCCGCAGCCGTGGCCGCAGCTGCCGCCGCCGCGGCCGCGGGTACCGCTGCACCAGGTACCGCGCCGCGAGGTACTCCTGGATGGTCTGGTGCAGGAACTCCGGGCCGCCGCGCTTGCTGATCAGCAGGCTGGTGGCGAGGAAGACCTCGTGGACGAGCCTCGTCCACTCCGGATCCGACACCGTGTCCGGCTGGGGCACGTGGCGCGACGCGACCGCGACCAAGGCCGGCACCGGGCGCCCCGTCGGTGCTTCGGCGGCCGCGATCTCGTGGTGCTCGTGCGCCCATTCGCGCAGCACCGGCAACGCCTTGTCGAACAGCTCGTCGGCGGCCTGCTCGGCGGCGGCGCCGCTGCGGCCGGCCCACTCCCGCAGGCGCTTGCGCGCGGTGGCCCGGCGCTTCTCGTGCAACAGGTCGACGAACTGCCCGTACAGGTCGACGCGGTCGGACGGCAGCCGTCTTCCCGGTTCCTGGGCGTACAGCACGCACATCATCGTGGCGATCAGCGGAATCGTGGCCAGGTCGCGCAGTCCGGCTTCGTCGGCGCGCGTCACGAACCGCGCCGACTCGGCTTCCGCGTCCGGCACTTCGAGTGCCTCGAACCAGGCCTTCGCGAATTCGCCGAGCTGCTGCCGGGCGAACGGCTCGATGACGAACGTCGGGTAGCGGCCCTTCTCCGAGAGTTTCGTGTGGTAGTCCGCGCTGGTCGGCCTGGTCGTCAGGAGGAAGCCGAACCGGTCGCCGGCGCGCTGCCGGTGCACCAGGTCGGCGACGAGCCGGCGGTCGTACGGGTCGATGATCTCGTCGAGGCCGTCGGCGAGCACGAGCCAGCGCGCGCCGGGCGCCGGATCGGTGGCGAACAGCTCCTTCAGCCGCGACCGGTCGAGGTCGAGGTCGAAGCTGCGCACTCCCTTGGCCAGCTTCTCGGTGAGGTCGCGGTGGCCCCGCAGCGCGTCCGCGGGCACCGGGACGGGCACGAACTCGCCTCCTTCGCCGCGCAACCACTGCTTCGCGATTTCGGCGGTCAGGTGCCGGACGAGGCTCGACTTGCCCGCGCCCGGGCCGCCGAGGACCTGCACACCCGGGTAGGCCCGCAGCAGGCTGTCGGCCTCGACGCGCGCCGGTTCGTCGTCCGGGCTGCCGTAGCGGCTGGTTTGCTGGCGCAGGTACACCTTCCACA
Source organism: Amycolatopsis sp. NPDC051128 (assembly GCF_040682715.1). Classification (NCBI taxonomy): domain Bacteria; kingdom Bacillati; phylum Actinomycetota; class Actinomycetes; order Pseudonocardiales; family Pseudonocardiaceae; genus Amycolatopsis; species Amycolatopsis sp. NPDC051128. Next base: position 181,551 of record NZ_JBFBBN010000002.1, read on the forward strand.
GCGGCGGGGTCACCTCGGCCCCGGCGAGCTCGGCGTGCGGGTGCCGGTCGTCCGCGCCGCGGGCCGCGTCCAGGTATTCCCGCAGCCGCGGCCCGGGGAACCGGATCCCGACCTCGGCGAGCTGGGCGTCGTCGAGCAGTTCGAGCCAGCCCCGGTTGCCCGGCGACGCCGCCCGGTGGACCGGTTCCAGGCCGGGGTAGGCGGCGAAGACGGACCACACGGGGACCAGCCGCGCGGTGTCCGCGCGTTCCGTGTCCCGGTACCGCACGACACCGCAGACGGCGCCGGTCCGCCAGTTGAGCACCGGGCCACCGCTGAAGCCGCGGCCGACCGGCCCCTGGACGGTCTTGAGCAGTTCGGCGCCCTCGGCGCGTTGCGACGGCCCGGCGAGGGTCAGCGTCGCCGAGTCGCCGGACCGGTAGCGGCCCAGGGGATACCCGAACGCCCACAACGGATCACCGGGCTCGGCCGAGGGGTGCAGCACCACGTGCGCGCCGGTGACGTCGTCCTCGGCCTGGAGCAGGACGAGGTCCGCGCTCCCGGGATCGTTCGCGTGGTAGGTGCCGGAGACGACGCGGAAACCGGTGGCGCGGACGCGGTCCGTCTCGACGGAACGGACGACCTCGGCGACGCGCCCTGACGTGTCGGTGATGACGTGTGCGCAGGTCACGATGACGCCCGGGGCAACGAAGAACCCCGTGCCCGCCGCACCGGACGGCGTCAGCAGCGGCACCGTGACGGCACGCAGGGCATCCGCCAGCTCCGCCCGTCCTCCCTCCATCCCACCCCCTGCTCGAGCGCCCGGCGACTCATCATCCTGTCAGATCCTGTCAGCTTCACGACCGCATCGGAACGTGCTTTCTTCCCTACCCGGAACGAACCTTGACGCGTTATGCCTCGGACTCGCGCGGCCTCACGCGGTCTCAGCGCACCAGCCGCGCCAGCGCCGGGGCCAGGTCGCCGCGCCGGCCCACCGCCACGCCGGAAAGCCCCAGCCACTCCGCCATGTTCCGCAGCTCCCCCGCCAGCTCCGGCAGCAGCCGGGCCACGTCCGCGCCGTCCTCCGCGAACGCGCCCTGGACCCGCAGGACCCCGTCCGCGCGGTCGGCCTTCAGGTCCACCCGGGCCACCAGCTCGCCGTCGAGCAGGAACGGGAACACGTAGTACCCGTACACCCGTTTCGGCTCCGGGACGTAGATCTCGATCCGGTAGTGGAACCCGAAGAGCCGCTCCGTGCGGGCGCGTTCCCAGATCAGCGGGTCGAACGGGCAGAGCAGCGCCCGGCCGGTGACCGCCCGCGGCGTCCGCGCTTCGACGTGCCGGTACGCCGTCGCCTTCCAGCCGGCGACCGAAACCGGCTCCAGGACGCCGGATTCCACCAGCTCGGCCACCGCCTGGCGCGCCGGGGCCGGGCCGAGACGGTAGTAGTCGCGCAGGTCCGTCTCCGTCGCGACGCCCAGCGCCCGCGCCGAGCGCTCGATCAGCTCGCGCGCGCCTTCCTCCGCCGAGACCGTCCGGGACAGGATTTCCGGTGGCACGACCCGTTCCGTCAGGTCGTAGAGGCGTTCGAACGACCGGCGCGTGCCCGTGGTCAGCCGGCCGGTGCCGAACAGGTATTCGCAGACGCGCTTGACCTCCGACCGCTCCCACCACGAGCCAGGGCCGCGGCGCTGCACGTCCGCCTCCACCGCCCGCTCGATGCCGCCCGCGCCGATCGGACCGAGTTCCTTGACCACCGAGAGGATCTCGTCGACCAGCCCCGGCGACTTCTCGATCAGCGGCCGGTAGTGCCTCCACCAGCCGTCGCGCTTCGCGCGTGAGCGGAGCAGCGGCCAGTCTTCGATCGGGAGCAGGCTCGCCTCGTGCGCCCACGTTTCCACCAGCAGCCGCGGCTGACGCGCCGAGTGCGTCCACGCGGCGTTGTCCAGCAGTTCGGGTTCGTACGCGCCGAGCCGTGAGAAGACCGGCATGTAGTGCGCCCGGACCGCGACGTTCACGGAGTCCAGCTGCAGCAGCTGGACGCGTGACAGCACGCGTTTCAGGTGCCGCCGGGACGGCACACCGGAGGGACGTGGGTCGGCGAAGCCCTGGGCGGCCAGGAAGGTCTTCCGGGCCGTGGAGACAGTGATCGTTCGCATGGTGAGAGTCATGGTGCCACCCACCACCGACAAAACCGCGCACCGCTAGATTCACGGACCATGAGCGACGCCGCCGTCCGTCCCGCCGACCTGTCCGACGCCGCGGAGATCGCCCGCATCCAGCGCGAAACCTGGCACGCCGCCTACGAGGACCTCCTCGGCAAACAGGCACTGGCCGAGCTGGACGGCACCGACCTCGTCGGCACCTGGACCGAGACCATCGACTACCCCGGCAGCCTCGTCTACGTCGCCACAGAAGGCGAGTTCACCGTCGGCTTCTGCGTCGCCGGGCGGGCGCCCGAAGGCGAGGTCGCGGCCGCCGACGGCAGCCTGCCCGAGGACGCGGCCGCCACCGGCCTGATCGCCACGCTGCTCGTCGAGCCGCGGTGGGGCCGGCGCGGGCACGCCGGACGGCTACTCGCGACGGCGGCCGCGGGCCTGCGGGCCGACGGCGCCGGCCGCGGCATCGCCTGGGTCGCCCAGGGCGACCACGCCTCCCTCGGCTTCTACCGCCGGGCCGGCTGGCACCCCGACGGCACCGTCCGCACCCTCGACACCGGCGAACGCATGCTCCGCGAGGTCCGGCTCACCGGCACCCTCGACCTCGCGCTCGCCTGAGTCCCGGAAGATCAGCCACCGCATCACGGCGTACATGAACACGCCCTCGCAGGCGCCCGCGAGCAGCCGCGACAGGTGGTATTCGACGCCCAGCGCCGTCAAGCCCGCGCCCACACCCAGCAAGAATGCCGCGTAATTGACGGCAATCGCGGCGATGTAAAGGGCGAGCTGGATTCCGACGGCGGCGTGGGAATGGAAGTTGAACGTCCGGTTCAGCACGAAGCTCAGCCCGAACGCGCAGCAGTACGCCAGCGTGATCGCCAGCCAGACGGGCCAGCCGAGCAGTCCGTGGAACACGGTCAGCAGCCCGAGATCGACGCCGAACGTGAAGCCGTTGATGAGGCAGAAGCCGAGGAACGTCGGGGCGACGATCCGGGACAACCCCAGCGGCAGCATGCCCGCGACGGCCTCGCAGAAGGCGCCGAATCGGTCAGCGGGCGTTCGGGGAAGGTCGGCGGCCACCCGGTCAGCGTGGCACCGGGAGGTGACCGCAAGCCGTCCGGCAGGTGACCTTCTGGTGCACCCCCCTACCGAATAGGGGGGTTGACCCCAGTGTCTTGAGATTTCGAACTGATAATTTGGATGGACACGAGCGATTTTCAGGGGGTGACACGATGAGCTGGATCCTGCTGACGCTGGGCGTCGCGTTCGGTTCGGCCATCGTGCCGCTGATCAACGCCGAAGTGTTCCTCCTCGGGCTGTGCGCGAGCCAGCCGGGGCTGCACTGGCTGTGGCTCGGAGCGGCGGTGGCCGTCGGGCAGGTCGCCGGGAAGACGCTGTACTTCCTCGCCGCGCGCGGCACGATCAAGCTGCCGAAGCCGCTGCAGGACCGGTTGCACCGCGAACGGCCGATGACCGCGCGGCGCGTGCGCTGGCAGCAGCGCACGCAGAAACTGCGCGCCCGGCTCGACGTCCTGCGCGACCGCTGTCACCGGCACCCGCACTGGATGGCCGGCACCTACGGGGTGAGTTCGCTGGTGGGCCTGCCGCCGTTCATGGCGACGAGCGTGCTGGCCGGGGTCGTGCGGATGCGGCTCTTGATGTTCCTGACCACGGGTTTGGCCGGAAGGTGGATCCGCTTCAGTTTGATAGCCGCTTCACCCGCGGTGTTCGCGGGCTGGCTGCACCACTGAACAGAGCGCTGTCCAGGCGGCGCGGGAGACGGTGAGCTGGCCGAGGTGGCGGGCTTTCGTGTCCCGCACGCCGACGGTGCCGGAGAGTGCCACCTCGACACACTCGGCTTCGTTCGCGCTGTGGCTCGATTTACGCCAGTCGAAGCCGACCTCGACGCACTCTTCCTTTCCCGTGTAACTCGACTTGCGCCAGGTGAACATGCTGCCCCCTATCGCGCCGCCTCCCGAAGCAGTGCTTGCGAGGCGTCCTCGGTCAATGCCTTGCCCAGTAAGAGCTTTACCAGCTTCCGGTAGCTCGCGATAGCGTCCAACTCGTTGACGAAACCGCTTGCGTGGTAGTGCTCCAGGAGCACAATCGCCGGGTCGGCCTCGAAGTCGTAGATCGTGAACATGCCGATCTTGCCCGGATGGTAGCCAGCGTCCGCAGGCACGATGCGCACTGAAATGTTAGATGTGTCAGCTAAGGCGACCAGATGGTCGATCTGATCGGACATGATGGCCGCATCTCCGACCACCTCCCGGATCGCCAGCTCGGAGATGATCGCGTTGAGCCGGACCGGCTCATTTCCGAAGAGAATCCGCTGCCGGTTCAGGCGGACCACCAACCGTGCGTCGGCATCCTCCGGCTTGATGCCGGAAGCGGTCAGCAAGGCGCGGGCGTAGTCGGGGATCTGCAGCAACCCAGGGATGATCAGCGGGGACCAGTTGGTGATCAAGCTAGCCGAACGTTCGCACTGGATGACCGCCGTGAGCGCGGCGGGCAAGTCCGACGGGTTGGAGTCCAGCCAGTTGAAATCCTTCGCATGCTGGGCCAGGTAGAGAATCCGGTTCGTCACGGCCCGGCCCACCCGCAGGTACCCGAGAATGCGCGCGACCTCCTCGACCGGCGGCACCCGGATCCCCAGCTCCCACTGGGACAGCAACCGCGGGTCGATCTCCAGCGCCCGCGCCAACTCACGCAACCCGAATTTCCGCGCTTCGCGTACTTCGCGCAGCGAAGCGGACAACGCCCGCACACCAGGGGAAGACGACGTCGGTTTCATGCGGGCGATAGTACGAACACCCGGCATTTCCCGAATGAACGACAACTGTCAGGGAAATGCCACACCGGCCGAACGCATTCGGCCCGCCCCACATGGGGCGGGCCGAATGCGTCAGTCGCTGTTACACGACAGGAACGGTGGGGGTCAGCAACGTCGACAGGGCGCCGTAGTGGGCGTACAGGCCACCACCGGTGGACCCGGTCTGCTCGACGGAGGTCCACGTCCCGTCGGTGCCCGGGTTGCCCGGGCAGGCACCGCCGACGACCGGCACGGTCCCGGTGGTCGTGGTGATCCCGAAGCCCTTGAGCGTGAAGCCGGTGATCTGGTTCTTCACGCGGGCGTCGTAGGCGACCGCGCTGGCGACCGACGTCGAGGTGGAGTGCGAGACGTTGTGGGTGTTCTCGCCCCTGGTGCCTTCCCCGGTGGTCCAGGTGCAGACGGCCGAGTAGGTGCCGGTCGCGTCGTAGCTGAAGCTCACTCCGGCGGCGTTGGCCTGCAGCTTGGCGTTGTTCCAGCCGAACGGCGTCTGGACCTCACCCTTGCCGACGAAACCGGTCCCCGTCGCCTGGTCCAGCGTGTACGCCTGGGCGACACCACCGAACATCAGCGCCGCGCTCGCGGCGGCGACGGTCACGGTGGCGAACTTGCGGTTGATCCTCATAAAGGGCTGTCCTTCTGGTGACGGGAGTTCGTGATCACCCCATATATCGCCACCGGAGCGTGCTCCGTTTGGAGGACTAGGGCTCCTGCCGAAAGGCCGTAAGGCCCGGGGCCATTCGGGTCAACGGGCCCGTTCGGCGGCTTCGAGCTCGACAGCCTTCTTCATGGTCTCGCGCGCCCGGCGCCGGTCGCCCGCGATGTCGTACGCGTACGCCAGCTTGTACCAGACCCGCCAGTTTCCCTGGTCGGCTTCGACCTCGGCGCGGCGCTCCTCGAACCACGCGTCGGCCGCCGCGCGGTCGACGCGGCCCGAGGGCCGGCGCGGCAGGTCCGAGACGTCCGGGAGCGCGCCTTCGGCGTCGAGACGGCGGGACAGGCGCTGCACCTGGAGGCCGTTGCGCCAGGTCATCACGACGATCCAGATGCCCAGCAGAGGCAGCAGCAGCACGCCGGCACCGAGGGCGATCCCGACGCCGGTGCCCGACCGGAACAGCGCGAACGCCCGGTCCGCCAGCAGGACCAGGTACACCACCAGCGCAGCGGTCAGCAGCAGCGCCACATTGCGAGCTTTCACCGGCGGGCTTTCACAGGTCGAGGACGTTTTCCAGGCCGACCGTCAGGCCGGGCCGCGCCACCACCGTGCGCACGCCGAGCAGCACGCCCGGCATGAACGACGTCCGGTCGAGCGAGTCGTGGCGGATGGTCAGGGTCTCCCCCTCGCCGCCGAACAGGATCTCCTCGTGCGCGACCAGGCCGGGCAGCCGGACCGAGTGGACGCGGACTTCCTCGACCGTTGCGCCGCGGGCGCCGTCCAGCTCGGCCGTCGTGGCGTCCGGCCCCGGCGTCACGCCCGCCTCGGCACGCGCGGCGGCGATCATCCGGGCGGTGTGCGCGGCAGTGCCCGAAGGCGCGTCGGCCTTGCGGTTGTGGTGCAGCTCGATGATCTCGGCGGACGCGTAGAACTTCGCCGCCTGGGCCGCGAAGCGCATCGCGAGAACCGCGCCAAGGGCGAAGTTCGGCGCGATCAGCACGCCCAGCGACGGCTTCGGCTCCAGCAGCCCCCGCAGCTCGGCGAGCCGCTCCTCGCTGAAGCCGGTGGTGCCGACGACCGCGTGGATGTCGTGCTCCACCAGGTACTTCAGGTTGTCCATGACGGCGTCGGGGTGGGTGAAGTCGACGACGACCTGAGCTTCGGCCAGCGGCGCGAAGTCGTCACCCGCGTCGAGCGCGGCGACGAGCTTCAGGTCGTCCGCGCCTTCGACGGCCTTCACGACCGTCGCGCCCATCCGGCCCCGGGCGCCGAGTACACCGACGTTGATGGTCATGAAGCGATCACCTCGTGCAGGTCGTCAGGAAGGTCGTCGGCGTGAGCGTACGGCCCCACGACCGCCGCCGCCGAGACCCCGCCCGGGCGCGCGAACAAAGTGCGAGCGAGCGCACAGACATCCTCGGTGGTCACCGCGTCGATGCGCGCGATCGTGTCGTCGACGCCCAGGTAGCGGCCGTAGTTGAGCTCGTTCTTGCCGATCCGCGACATCCGCGACGACGTGTCCTCCAGGCCCAGCACGAGCCCGCCGCGCAGCTGGCCCTTCGCGCGGACCACCTCGGCTTCGGTGAGGCCGTCGACGCCGACCTTGTCGAGCACCTCGCGGATCACGCCGGCGACGTCGCCGAGCTTCTCCGGCTGGCAGCCCGCGTACACGGCCATGTGCCCGGTGTCGGCGTAGCTCGCGACCGACGAATACACCTGGTAGGCCAGCCCGCGCTGCTCGCGGATCTCCTGGAACAGCCGCGAGCTCATGCCTCCGCCGAGCGCCGCGTTGAGCACCGACAGCGCGAAGCGGCGCTCGTCGTGGCGCGACAGCGACCGCAGGCCGAGCATGACGTGCGCCTGCTCGGTGTCGTCGGGGTGCAGGGCCAGTTTCGGGACCGTCTTGATCCGAGCGCGGCCCTCGCGCGGCGCGATCGGCGTCGCGTCACCGTTCAAGCGCTCGCGAAGCGCCTTGCGGACCAGCCGCAGCACCTGGTTGTGGTCGATGTTCCCGGCCACCGCCAGCACCATCCGCGGGAGCGTGTAGCGGCGCTTGTAGAAGTTCCGCAGCGCCGCGGGCGACATCTCGACGATCGACTTCTCGGTGCCGAGCACCGGGCGCCCGAGCGGGTGGTCACCGAGGATGGCGCTGACGAACGTCTCGTGCAGCAGGTCCTCGGGGTCGTCGTCGCGCATCGAGATCTCTTCGAGGACGACGCTGCGTTCCATGTCCATGTCGCGGTCGGTGCAGAGCGCCTCGAACACGACGTCGGTGACCAGGTCTATGGCGAGCGGGAGGTCGGCGTCGAGCACCTGCGCGTAGTAGCAGGTGTGCTCCTTCGCCGTGAAGGCGTTGAACTCGCCGCCGACCGCGTCGATCTCCTCGGCGATCTGCGTGGCGTCGCGGTTCTTCGTGCCCTTGAACAGCAGGTGCTCGAGGTAGTGCGCGGCGCCGGCGACGGCGACCGGCTCGTCGCGGGAGCCGATGCCGACCCACAGCCCGACCGTGGCCGAGCGGGACGCCGGGACGTGCTCGGTGATCACCCGCAGGCCGCCGGGCAGGACGCTGCGCTTGACGACCGCGCCGTCCGGGGTGGACCCGAGCGTGCGGGTGGTGCCGACGGGCTGTTCGTGCCCGGAAACCTGCCGTGCCATGGATTCCTTACTCACGATGCCGCGAAGGCCCCCTGCCGCCGTGCGGGTCAGGAGGCCTTCGACGGAACTTGCGTCCTACTTGGCGTCGGCCTTCTCGGCGTCGGCGGGCGCGTCACCCTCGGCGGCCGGGGCCGCCTCGGCGGCGTCGTCTTCCTTGACGACGATCAGGCTGATCTTGCCGCGGTTGTCGATGTCGGCGATCTCGACGCGGAGCTTGTCGCCCACGTTGACCACGTCTTCGACCTTGTTGATCCGCTTGCCGTTGCCCAGCTTGGAGATGTGCACCAGGCCGTCCTTGCCCGGCAGCAGCGAGACGAACGCGCCGAACGCGGCCGTCTTCACCACGGTGCCGAGGAAGCGCTCGCCGACCTTGGGCAGCTGCGGGTTGGCGATGGCGTTGATCAGGTCGATCGCCGCCTCCGCCGACGGGCCGTCGGCCGCGCCCACGTAGATCGTGCCGTCGTCCTCGATGGAGATGTCGGCGCCGGTCTGCTCGGTGATCGAGTTGATCATCTTGCCCTTCGGGCCGATGACCTCGCCGATCTTGTCCACCGGGATCTTCACGCTGGTGACGCGCGGGGAGTACGGGCTCATCTCGTCCGGGCGGTCGATCGCCTCGGCGATGACCTCCAGGATGGTGAGGCGAGCGTCCTTCGCCTGCTTCAGCGCGGCGGCGAGCACCTCGGAGGGGATGCCGTCGAGCTTCGTGTCCAGCTGCAGCGCGGTGATGATGTCCTTGGTGCCGGCGACCTTGAAGTCCATGTCGCCCATGGCGTCCTCGGCACCGAGGATGTCGGTCAGCGCGACGTAACGGGTCTCGCCGTCGACCTCGTCGGAGATCAGGCCCATCGCGATGCCCGCGACCGGCGCCTTCAGCGGCACACCGGCGTTGTACAGCGCCATGGTGGACGCGCAGACCGAGCCCATCGAGGTCGAGCCGTTGGAGCCCAGCGCCTCGGAGACCTGGCGGATCGCGTACGGGAACTCGTCCCGCTTCGGCAGCACCGGCACCAGGGCGCGCTCGGCGAGCATGCCGTGGCCGATCTCGCGGCGCTTCGGCGAACCGACGCGGCCGGTCTCGCCGGTGGAGAACGGCGGGAAGTTGTAGTGGTGCATGTAGCGCTTGTGCGTCTCCGGGGACAGCGAGTCGATCTGCTGCTCCAGGCGAAGCATGTTCAGCGTGGTGACGCCCAGGATCTGGGTCTCGCCGCGCTCGAACAACGCCGAGCCGTGCGCCCGCGGGATCACGGCGACCTCGGCGGAAAGGGACCGGATGTCGGTGAGGCCACGGCCGTCCATGCGGATCTTGTCCGTGAGGACGCGCTTGCGCATGACCTTCTTGGACAGCGCCTTGAACGCGGCGCCGATCTCCTTCTCGCGGCCCTCGAAGGCTTCGCCTTCGCCGATGCCGACCTTCTCCAGCACGGCGGCCTTGACCTGGTCGGTCGCGGCGTCGCGGTCCTGCTTGCCGGCGATCTGGAGCGCGTTCGCCAGGTCGTCGGTCGCGATCGCGGCGACGGCGTCGAAGGCGTCCTGCTCGTAGGCCAGGAAGACCGGGAACTCGCCGGTCGGCTTGGCGGCCACGTCGGCCAGCTGCTGCTGGGCCTCGCACAGCACCTTGATGAACGGCTTGGAGGCCTCGAGGCCCTCGGCGACCGAGACCTCGTCCGGCGCCTTGCCGCCTTCGGCGATCAGGTCGAGCGTGTTGTCGGTGCCCTCGGCCTCGACCATCATGATCGCGACGTCGTCACCGACGATGCGGCCCGCGACGACCATGTTGAAGGTCGCCTTCGCCAGCTGCGTCCAGGTCGGGAACGCGACCCACTGGTCCTCGACCAGCGCGACGCGCACGCCGCCGACCGGGCCGGAGAACGGCAGGCCGGCGATCTGGGTCGACGCCGACGCGGCGTTGATCGCCAGCACGTCGTACGGGTCGTCCGGGTTGAGGCTCTGGACGGTGATGACGACCTGGATCTCGTTGCGGAGACCGTCGGTGAACGACGGGCGCAGGGGCCGGTCGATCAGGCGGCAGGTGAGGATCGCGTCGGTCGAGGGGCGGCCCTCGCGGCGGAAGAACGCGCCGGGGATGCGGCCGGCCGCGTACATGCGCTCCTCGACGTCCACCGTCAGGGGGAAGAAGTCGAAGTGGTCCTTCGGGTGCTTCGACGCGGTCGTCGCCGAGAGCAGCATGGTCTCTTCGTCGAGGTACGCGACGACGGCGCCGGCGGCCTGCTTGGCCAGGCGGCCCGTCTCGAAGCGGACAGTGCGGGTGCCGAACCGGCCGTTGTCGATCACGGCTTCGGTCTCGTGCACGGTGACTCCGGTGGAGTCGGTCATAGGGTGTTTCTCCTCTTTAGTTCCTTCTATACGGCGCGAGTCTCCCACCCTGGGACCCGTTTCGCTGAGGACGCGCGAGGAGTGATGCCGGTCTTCGATCGAAGTCTCCGGGACTCTTCCCGGAAACCACTACCGAGGACCGGCGGACGGTCCCTCGTGCGCGCTCGCACCGCTTCTTTCTCTTGTTAAACCGAGGGGGAGCGACCGGCGGTCACTCCCCCTCGGGCAACAGCTATCGGCGCAGGCCGAGGCGCTGGATCAGCGCACGGTAACGCTCGATGTCCACCTTCATCACGTAGTTCAGCAGCCGGCGGCGACGGCCGACCAGCAGCAGGAGCCCGCGACGCGAGTGGTGGTCGTGCTTGTGAGCCTTGAGGTGCTCGGTGAGGCCGACGATCCGCTTGGTCAGCAGCGCGACCTGGGCCTCGGGGGATCCCGTGTCCGAGTCGTGCACGCCGTACTCGGCCAGGATCGACTTCTTCTCTTCGGTGGACAACGCCACTTGTGTTGCTCCTCGGAATAATCAGTGCCGTGCGGCCCCGGACGTGGATGAACGCCGGGAAGACGGTCACGGCCGCCACGGACTGCAGCCGGACCCGATCGTTGAGGTTACCAGCCCGCTGAGCAGGGCTTCTGAACAGGGCCTTCAGGCGCGGTTCACAAGCTCGAACGTCCGGGCCACCCGGTAGCGGGGTCCGCCCGGCTCGCGCTCGCTGGTCATCAGCACCACCTCGGCGGCCCGCCAGTTCCGGCTCGTGAAGCCGGCCAGCCGGTTGGTCCAACGCCGCGCGAGGCCCGGTTCTTCCCGGGGGAACCGCGCCAGCGTCAGGTGGGCCGTGTACGGCCTCGCTTCGGCGCCGGCGCCCGCGGCGTGCGCGAGCGGCGTCAGTTCCGTTCCGGCGACAGTCAACCACAGCACCCCGGGGAACGTCGCGGCCTTTTCCAGCCGGACGTCGACGGCGGCGCGGCCGGCCAGCCTCTCCGCCAGCCAGGCCGCCCGGGTGGGCAGGTCATCGCGGCCGTAGTAGGCGAGGGTGACGTGCCACTTCTCCGGAGGCTCCCAGGTCAGGCCGCTGTCGCCGGGGGCGCCCAGTGCCTCGGCGACCGCTTCGACGACGTCGCCGGGTGGCAGCAGCGCGCTGAACAGGGCCTTCATCAGCCGCCGTGGCCCGCCCGGCGGAGCAGGTCGGCGATGGCCGGGAACTCGTCGTCGAGCCGCTTGGCGGCCTCGCCCAGGTCCTCGTCCTCGGCCAGGTCGCGCAGGTAGGCGAGGACCTTCTGGTCTTCGTTGACCACCGGGATGTTGTCGCGGCCGACCGTGGGCCGGGAGTCGCGGACGTCCTCCATCGCGGCCAGCATCGCGTCGCGGTTGCCGGCGGCGACCTCGGGCACCAGGATCTTGCGCTCGAGCATGATCATCCTGGCCAGCACGACCGGGTTGCCGATCTTCGCCCGCCGCCCGCTCATCACCTGGCTGAGCATGGGGGCGCTGATCCCGAGGACCTCGGCCAGGAACGCCTGCGAAACATCGAACGCGACGACGAGGCGGCGCACCCGGTCACCGAGCGGCTCGCCGTACCACTCGCGCTGCAACGCGATGTTCCGCTGGACGATCTTGTGGTCCTCCACCAGTTCCGCTCCCCTAGACCCTTCACCGTGCCGCGTGCACACCGTCCGTGAGCATCTTGCCACCGCAGCCACGTGCGTGAACGCGAAATCTCCGATTGCGCCCGGCCGGCCGCTCAGCCGGCGTCCCCAAGCGCCGTTCGCGTCGCGACGACGTCCTCGTCGATCTGCGCGACCAGCCCGGCCGAGTCGGCGAACCGCACCTGGTCGCGCAGCCGGGTCGCGAAGTCGAGCGCCACGTGCTGGCCGTAGAAGTCCTCGTCGACGTCGAGGACGAACGCCTCGACGGTCCGCTCGCGCCCGGAGAACGTCGGGTTCGTGCCCACCGAAACCGCGGCGCGCAGCCGCCGCGCGGGGGCGGCCGAGCGGGTGAACCACGCGCTGTACACACCGTCGGCCGGGACGGCGGCGAAGCGCGGCGTCGACAGGTTCGCCGTCGGGTAGCCGAGTTCGTGGCCCCGGCCGTCGCCGCGGACGACGATGCCCTCCAGGCGGTGCGGGCGGCCGAGGGCCTCGGCCGCGGCGACCACGTCGCCGGCGTCGATGCACGACCGGACGTACGTGCTCGAGAAGGTGATCGCCGACTGGTCCTCTTCGGACAGTTCCTTGCCCTGCAGCTCCGCGCCGTACGCGGCGAAGCCGAACCGGCGGCCGAGGGTGCGCAGCAACGCGACGTCGCCGGCCGCCCTGGCGCCGAAGGTGAAGTTGTCGCCGACGATCACCGCGGCCGCGTGCAGCCGGTCGACCAGGACCTCGTGCACGAACTCCTCCGGCTGCAGCCGGGACAGCTCCAGGGTGAACGGCAGCACGCAGAAGACGTCGACGCCGAGGCCCTCGACGAGTTCCGCCTTGCGCCGCAACGTGGTCAGCTGCGCCGGGTGGCTGCCCGGGCGCAGCACCTCCGACGGGTGCGGATCGAACGTCACCACGACGCTGGGCACCCCGCGCTCGGCGGCCGCCGCCACGGTCCGGTTGATCAGCTCCTGGTGCCCGCGATGCACACCGTCGAACACGCCGATGGTGACCACGCACCGGCCCCAGCCGCCGGGGAGGTCCCCCAGCCCACGCCACCGCAGCACGTCGCACTCCCGTCTCTTCGAGCCCACCCTAGGCGGGCAGCAACACGACTACCGCGCGGGACACGCCTTGTTCGTCGGCGGCCAGCGCGAGCACCCGGCCGTCGGGCCCGAAGAGCCCGTAGGTGCCCTCGACCCCGGCCGCCGGGATGCGCTGGCCGTGCCGGACCGCCTTGGCCGTCGCCGCGTCGAGGTCGCGCCGCGGGAAGGCGGCGGCGACGGCGGCGTCGAGGTCCAGGCTCAGCTCCGGCTGCTCCTCGAGCTGGTCGAGGGTCCTCGCCTTGGCCAGCGTGAAGGGGCCGACCGTGGTGCGCCGGAGGGCCTTGAGGTGACCGCCGACGCCGAGGTCCGCGCCGAGGTCGCGGGCCAGCGCGCGGACATAGGTGCCGGAGGAGCACTCGACGACCGCGTCGACCTCGACGTGGTCCTCCTCGTGGCGGACGGCGAGGACGTCGAAGCGGTAGATGGTGACCGGCCGCGGCGGGATGACGACGTCCTCACCGGCGCGGACCCGGGCGTAGGCGCGCTTGCCGTCGATCTTGACGGCGCTGACCGCGCTGGGCACCTGCTGGATGTCGCCGGTCAGCTTGCCGATCCCGGCGGCGATCCGCTCATCGGTGACGTTCTTCGTGTCGGCTCGCGTGAGGACTTCGCCCTCGGCGTCGTCGGTGGTGGTGGCGCTGCCGAGGCTGAGGGTGGCCAGGTAGGTCTTGCGGTCCAGCGCCAGGTGGCCGAGCAGCTTGGTGGCGCGCTCGATGCCGAGCACCAGCACGCCGGTCGCCATCGGGTCGAGCGTGCCGGCGTGCCCGACCTTGCGGGTGCCCATGATGCGGCGGGCCCGGGCGACGACGTCGTGCGACGTCATGCCGGCGGGCTTGTCGACGATCAGCAGACCGGGTGGCGGGGCGGGACGACGGGGCGGTTTGGGGCTCGACACGCGGCAACCCTACTGGCCGCCGCTCGTGGAACGGACGACGGTCACTCCCTGCGAAACCCGTCACTTTCCCTAGGAAAGATGCGTCTGAGGGGGGCCGGGACGCATCTTTCCTAGGGAAAGTGACGTCTCAGGCGGCGACGATGGGCGTCTCCGGCAGGGCGGCGTCCCAGCGGCGGCGGGTGATGCGCACCGGCAGCTCCTCGCCGCGGGCTTCGGCCAGGAACAGGTGGGCGCGGGTCCGGCGCCACCACACCAGCAGCCGGGACGTGCCGAGCGCCAGCACCGCCACGAGCGCCAGCAGCGACCACCGGAAGTTTCCGCCGGTCACCTGCAGGAGGACGCCGACGGCGAGTGCGGCGATCGTCGTCGCCACGAAGCCGCCGACGTTGACCACGCCGGTCGCCGTGCCGACGCGGCTGAGCGGGTTGTAGTCGCGGGCCAGCGCGAAACCGATCATCGACGCCGGGCCGCCGAGGGCGAGGAACGCGAACGCGGGCACCAACAGCGCCACCGGCACCTGCCCCGGCCAGCTCAGCAGCACCGCCCAGAGCAGCGCGGCCCCGCCGATGTACCCGCCGACCAGCGGCATCCGCAGCGACGGACGGCGGCCGATCAGGCCGCCCAGCAGCGGGCCGCCCGCCATCGAGCCGAAGACGAACACGGTGAGCAGCGCGCTCGCCGTCGCCTTCGACTGCCCTTGGCCCTGCACGAGCCACGGGACGCCCCACAGCAGCGTCAGCGCGTTCGGCGCGAACATCGTGCTGAAGTGGACCCAGAAGCCCAGCCGCGTCCCCGGCGTCCGCCAGGCCTCGGCGACCTGGTGCGCGAGCTCGCGGGGCCGGACGGCTTCGCGGACCGGCTGCGGGACGCCGGCCGGGACGTCGCGGACCCGCAGCGTCACGACGACGGTGTAGAGCACGGTCAGCGCGCCGGCCGCGAGGAAGGTGGGCGTCCAGCCGGCGCTGTCGAGCAGCAGCGACAGCGGGACGGTGGCGGCGAGGTTGCCGATGTAGCCGACGGCCGCGGTGAACGACGTCAGCAGCGCGTACTGACGGCCCGGGAAGTGGGCCGCGACCAGGCGCAGCACGCTGACGAAGGTGAGCGCGTCACCGAGCCCGAGCACGCCGCGGGCGAGGAGGCCGAGGCCGTACGAATGCGCGACGCCGAGCAGGAGCTGACCGGCGCCGAGCACCAGCACCGCGACGGTGAGCACGCGGCGGGGGCCGTAGCGGTCGACCAGCACGCCGGTCGGGATCTGCATCGCGGCGTAGACGCCGACCTGCAGCACGGTGAACGTGCCGAGCGCGGCCGCGCCGACGCCGAAGCGCTCGGCCGCCTGCAGCCCGGCGACGCCGAAGGAGGTGCGGTGGAAGACCGCGAGCAGGTAGACGGTGACGGCGGACAGCCAGATCAGCCAGGACCGGGCGGTGGCGCGGCCGGTGGCGGGCGGCACAGGTTCCTCCAGGATTTCGGCGTTCGGGTCGTGCGGACGCCGACGCTGCCGTCCCCACTACTTGTATCGCCTAAGCAACGTCGAAACATAGCCGTGACCCGGGTGGCATTCCCCACAGGTCACGGGCATCACACGTGCTCAGAGAGGCATCGCGCGTGATTGAAGGGGCATCTCACGTGTCTGGAGGCGGAACTCACGTGATTGGAGGCGGAACTCGCGTGATTGAGGCCGTGACTCGCGAGTTCCGGCCTCGATCACGCGAGTTACGGGCCTGATCACGCGAGTTACGGCGTCAGGTGGGGCGGATGGCGCCGGTCACTGCCCAGGTGCCGGAGCGCCAGCGGACCAGCACCGCCACCAGGCGGAGGACCAGGAACAGGGAGAGGCCGGTCCAGATGCCCGTCAGGCCCCAGCCGAAGCCCAGTGACGCCCAGGTCAGCGGCAGGAAACCCAGCGCCGCGCTGCCGAGCGTCGCGTTGCGGAGGAAGGCCGCGTCGCCCGCGCCCAGGAGCACGCCGTCCAGCGCGAAGACCACTCCCGCGATCGGCTGCAGCGCCACGAAGAACCACCACGCGTGCGGGATCTCGGCGAGCACGCCCGGGTCGGACGTGAACGCGTGCGGCAGCACCCACGACAACGCGGCGAACAGCACGCACAGGAAGCACCCGAGCAGCAGCCCGTACCCGGTGATCTGGTTGGCGACCCCGCGCGCCTGCCGCGCCGAGTTCGCCCCCAGAGCCGCGCCGACCAGCGACTGCGCGGCGATCGCCACCGAGTCGAGCACGAGCGCGAGGAACGTCCACAGCTGCAGCACCACCTGGTGGGCGCCGACCGCCTCGGTCGACGTCCTGGCCGCGACGGCCGCCGCCGAGACGAAGCACGCCTGGAACGCCAGGCTGCGCAGCACCAGGTCCCGGCCGAGGCCGAGCTGGGCGCGCATCACCTTGAAGTCCGGCCGCAGCCCGGCCTTCTCCTTCACCAGCGCGGCGAAGAACAGCGCCGCGCTGATCACCTGCGCGACGACGTTCGCGATTGCGGAACCCTCCAGGCCGAGCCCGGCCCAGTACACGAGGACCGGGCACAGCACGGCCGAGATCCCGTTGCCCGCCAGCACGTAGCGCAACGGCTTCGCGGCGTCCTGCACGCCTCGCATCCAGCCGTTGCCGGCCATGGTGACCAGGATCAGCGGCGCCCCGAACAGCGCGATCCGCAGCCACGACACCGCCGCGCCCGCGATCTCGTCACTGCCCGACAGCACCCGGGCGATCGGCCAGGCCAGCAGTTGCCCGGCGACCAGCACGAAGAGCCCGACGAACAGCGCCAGCCACGTCGCCTGCACGCCTTCGCGCACGGCGTCGGCCCGGCGGCCGGCGCCGTGCAGGCGGGCCGTGCGGGACGTCGTGCCGTACGACAGGAACGTCAGCTGGCTCGACACCTGGGCCAGCACGACGCCGCCGAGCGCGAGCCCGGCCAGCGACAGCGCGTCGAGATGGCCGACCACGGCGGTGTCGACCAGCACGTACAGCGGCTCGGCGGCCAGCACCCCGAGCGCGGGCACGGCCAGGCCCAGCACGCGCTTCGCCGGAACCCGCTCGGTCTCCTCCACGTTCACCACGAGCCGGACTCTAACCGCCACCACCGACATTCCTGACCGGCGGGAACGGCGCTAGAGCAGCGGCGCCCGCTCCAGCGCGTCACGCAGGCCGGCCAGGACCTCGTCGGCGGTGCCCGCGATCGTGCAGCCCGCGGCCTGCCGGTGCCCGCCGCCGCCGAACTCCGCGGCCACCGCGGAGACGTCGATACCGATGGAGCGCAACGAAATCTGCCACTGGCCCGGCTGAGCCGGGTCCTGCTTGAGCACCGCCGCGACGGCCGCCTCGCGCACCGAGCGGACGACGTCGATGACCGACTCGACCTCCTCGCCGCGCACCGTTCGCGCCGCGTCGACCCGGACGACCGCGTGCACGAAACCCCGGCCCTGCGCCGCGTCCGGCTCCAACCGAGCCTCGCGCAGCACGGACGAAAGCATCGGCAGCCACGTGAACGGCCGCTCGTCGACGATCCGCCGCACCACCAGTTCGGGGTCGACGCCCGCCTCGAGCAGCCGCGCCGCCATCCGGTGCGTCTCCGGGCTCGCCCGGCGGAACCCGCTGGTGTCGGTGACGATCCCGGCGTAGAGCCCGCGCGCGATCGGCTCGTCCAGCTGGACGCCCAGTTCGTCCAGGACCCGGAACACGAGGACCGCGCTGGCTTCGGCGCTCTCGTCGACCACGTTGCAACTGCCGTAGAACGTGTTGGTCGCGTGGTGGTCGATCACCAGCACCGCGCCGGCGAGCTCGACGCGCCCGGCGAGCCGGCCCAGCCGCTTCGGCGCCGGCGTGTCGACGCAGACCAGCAGCGGCTCGGTGTCCGGCAGGTCGTCCGGGTGGGTGAGCAGGCCGTCCTCGTCGAGCCACCGCAGCGTCTCCGGGGCCTCGTCCGGCTCGCCGAAGGAGACGCGCACTTTCGCGCCGCGCCGCACCAGGGCCCGTCCGAGGGCGAGCGCGCTGCCCAGCGCGTCCGCGTCCGGCCGGACGTGCCCGAGCACCGTCACGTCGGTGGCCGACGCGAGCAGCGCCGCCGCGTCCCGGATGTCCTGCGCCAAAGTAGGAGTCACGGTGCGTCACGCTACGCTCTGCGGGATGCCTGAGTACGCGATGCTGGTCTACCCGTCGGCCAACCGGGTCTACGCCGCCTCCTCCCCCGCGCTGCTGCGCGCCGAGCTGGCGGTGTTCGGCGCGGGCCTGGCGGCCGAGCTGTCCGCGATCGAGGACGTCGAGCTGGGCGGCGTCGGCTACGTGCGCTTCACCAGCTCGGCGCCGCTGGGCGAGCGCGACCTGGCGCTGCTCTCGAACCTCTCGTCGCTGTACGCGCTGTTCGAGGTGGGTGACGGCGTGCTGCGCCCGGTGACCGTGACACCGCTGGCGAAGGCCGACTCGGACCTGCTGACCATCCAGAAGTACGCGGGCAAGACGAACGAGCTGTTCACGAAGCTGCTGCTGAACGTGACGCTGATGGCCACCGCGGATCCCTTCTCGGAAAAGGTCAAGTACCTGCTCGACCCGCTGTGCGGCCGCGGCACGACGCTGAACCAGGCGATGATGTACGGCCTCCACGCCACCGGCTTGGACGTCGACGCCAAGGACTTCGAGGCCTACGAGGCCTTCATCAAGACGTGGCTGCGGAACAAGCGCGTGAAGCACACCGCCGAGTCTGGCCAGCTCCGGCGCAACAAGGTCCGCCTCGGCCGCCGGCTCGACATCGAGTACGCGCTGACCAAGGAAGAGTTCAAGGCGGGCGACACCCGCAAGCTCACGTACTTCAACGCCGACACGCTGACCACCGACGAGGTCCTGCGGGCGAACTCCTTCGACGTGATCGTCACCGACGCGCCGTACGGCGTCCAGCACGGCAGCCACCGCGAAGCCGGGTTGCAGCGGAGTCCCCGTGACCTGCTCGCGGCCGCGGTGCCGGTGTGGACGCGGGTGCTGCGGCCGGGTGGCGCGCTCGGCATCTCGTGGAACACCACCGTGCTGCCGCGGGAAGAACTCGTCGAGGTGCTGCGGAAGGCCGGCCTCGACGTCCGCGAGGGCGGCCCGTGGGCGGAGTTCGCCCACCGGGTGGACCAGGCGATCCTGCGCGACCTGGTCGTCGCGGTGAAACCAGCTTCCTGAGCCGGCAAAGCGCTTTCGGGACGCGGTGAGGTTCCGGCCACGGAGGCAGCCGCCGCTATACTCCGCAGCGTGACCGTCGAGCAACGTCCCCTGCGTGCGGACGCCCGGCGCAACCGGGAAGCTCTGGTCGCGGCGGCGCGGGAAGTGTTCGGCGCCAAGGGGGTCGACGCCCCGCTCGACGAGATCGCCCGGCGGGCCGAGGTGGCGATCGGCACCCTCTACAACCGGTTCCCGACGCGGGCGGACCTCGTCGAAGCCGCGTTCCTGCCGGTGCTCGAGGAGGCCCGGGCGATCAGCGAAGACGCCCTCGCCTGTGCCGACCCGTGGGCGGGGTTCGTCCTGTTCGTCGAGCGATCGGTCCGGATGCTGGTGGCCGACCGCGGGTTCACCGAGGTGTGCACGCGGGCGTTCGACCCGGCGTCGGGACTGGAGAAAGCCAAGCACGCCAACGCTTCCCGGATGACGCGGATCATCGCGCGCGCCCAGGAAGCCGGGGCGCTGCGGCCGGACTTCCGAGGCGAAGACCTGGCGGTGGTGTTCGCCGGGGCGTCCGCGGCAGCGGACTGGCGGCGCGGCCTCGCCCTGGTGCTCGACGGATTGCGCCCGCGATGACCTGGCTCGCGGACACCGCCACCTCGTACGACACGGTGGCGGAAAGCTACGCGGATTACGTGTCGGACGCGCTCGAGAAGCAGCCGTACCTCAAGGCCGCGCTCACGCTGTTCGCCACGCAGGTCGACGGGCCGGCGGTGGACGTCGGCTGCGGCCCCGGGCACTTCACGGCGTACCTGGCTTCGCTCGGGGTCGAGGTGTCCGGCATCGACCTCTCGCCGGGGATGATCGACCTGGCTCGCCGGTCGCACCCGGAACTGCGGTTCGAAGTGGGGTCGATGACGGACCTCGCACTGCCCGACGCGTCGGTCGCGGGCGTGCTGGCGTCCTGGTCGCTGATCCACGTCCCGGACGAGGCGGTGCCGGCGGCGCTGGGGCACTTCCACCGCGTGCTGCGGCCGGGCGGGCTGCTGATGATCGGCTACCACGTCGGTGTGGGCACCCGGCTCAAGACCGAGGGTTACGGCGGGCACCCGATGCGGGTCAACGTCCACCTCCGGCAGCCGTGGTGGCTGGCCCGGCGGGTGCGGGACGCCGGGTTCACCGTGGACGCGGAATGGCTGCTGAGCCCCGGATCCGAGGTGTCGCAGGCGATTCTGTTCGCTTCGAAATGACCGATCCATGAGTTACGCTCCGCCCATGCAAATGGGGGTTTTCCGCCGGTTCGGCGTGTTGGTGACTGTCGTCCTTTCGATGCTCGCGTCGACTTTGCTGCTCGGCGCGTCCGCCGCGCACGCCGCACCACCGCCGCTGGGCAAGCAGAACTGGGTGGTCAGCGTCGCCGGTTTCACCGACGCCGCCGGCAGCAACTACCTGCGGCTGGGCTATCTCGTGTTCGACCCGTCGAGCAACGCCGTCCAGCACAACTTCTGGACGTGGAGCCAGCGTGACTACCCCGTCCCGGTCAACAGCGGGGACGTCTACTACTGCGGCGAGTTCCAGCCGGGCACCAACCCGCGGAACAACTGCGCGATCAAGACCGCGCCCGGGTTCACCGGTGACCCGAACGGCCACTTCACCGGCACCTACGCCGACAACTCCACTTCCGGTCAGGTGACGATCACCTGGACGAGCAGCACGATCAACGGCTCGACGACCGCGGTGAACCTCGGCGAGACCTGGGCGGTCTCCGAGCTGCACCCGGGACTGGGCCGGATGCAGCTGGTGAGCGACACGTACTCGATCACCGGCGGCTACGCGTACGGGAGCAACGCCTCGCTGGCCCAGACCAGCAAGGCGTCGATGAGCGCGGTCCGCGCCACGCAGCGGACGTACAAGTACGAGGCGCACAGCTGGAACAGACTGAAGGTCACCACCGTGGCCCGCGGGTCGGGCGGCAGCTTCCAGGTGGGCCCCACCTGGAACGCCTGCACGGACGGTTCGTGCCTCGGGTACGTCCAGAGGAACGCGGGTTGCGACGCGGCGTCCTGCTGCCCGAACCCGGGCACCGCCGAGTACGACGCGTGCGTGAAGAAGCTCGCCGACAGCGGTGACCGACGGTTCTACTACCTGACCGGCGATCTGGGCGGCCGCCGCAACAGCTACGAGTTCTGGTGCGAGTGTCTCTCCTACGACGGCTGCTACCTGCTGAACAGCCACGTGCGGCCGTTGCTGCAGGTGATCGACGACTCGGGAGCGTTCCAGGGCTGGGTGGGCGCCGAGGTCAGCCCCGACCGCAACGGCGCCCGGTCGATGGACGGCGAGTTCTACGGCGCGTTCGCGATGGTGGCTTAGGCGAAAGCCTGCTCGGCGAAGCCGAGTCCTCCGCGTTCGGCCATGGTGAGAACCTGCCGGTCGACGTGCCGTGGCCGGGCGCGGATGTACTGCCGGAAGCCCGTCGCCCGGAACCTCAGGTCGAACTCGTGCCCTTCCAGGTGCCACGCGGGATACGGCTTGTCGTCGGGCGGGTCGAGGCGGTGGAGGTCCGCGATCTCCAGGCTGCCGTGCAGCGGGCCGATGTCGCCGGTGATGTCCCAGACCTGCTCGAACACCAGCGTCGCGGGGGCGACCCAGAACGTGAAGTGCTGCTCTCCCCGGGCGGGCTCGACCCAGCGGACGATGTAGTCCAGGTCCAGCAGGAGCCGGCCCGGGGGCAGGTCGTCGTCCTCGAGGATGCTCAGTGCGTGGACGCGGCTGTCGTGCCAGCCCATCACCGGGAAGTCCGCGTTGGTCCAGACGGCCTTGCTCAGCCCGGAAGCCGGATCACTCACAGCCGCTCCCCCACGAACTTCAGGACCTCCGGGAGCACCTCGCGCCAGTACTCATCCTTGTGCCCGCCCGGCGAGAACCGGGAAACCGCCGGGGAAACCGCCTTCACCAGCTTCCGGTCCGCGCCCAGGAACGGATCCGACTCGCCACACCAGACGCCGAGCTGCCCGGCCCGCAGATCGCCGGTGTGCAGCAACGGTTCCTCCGCGCGCCAGTTGTCCTCGTCCGCGAACACCTTGCGGCTGCGGGCATCCGGCCAGCTGACGAACAGCGCGGCGCTCGCCGTCGCCACCGCCTTGAGATCCGGGTGGGCACGGGCGAACCGGAGCGCGCCGAAACCGCCCATCGAAATGCCGAACACCGCCGACGCCGGCCGCAGATCGCGGGCCGCCAGCCAGTTCGGGACTTCCTCGGTGAGCATCCGCTGCGGGGCGTCGCCGGAACCGACGTCCACCCAGTAGTGGTCGCCGTCGACCGCCGCGATCGCGAAGGGCGGCGTGCCCGCCCGGACCGCCGCCGTCAGCAGTGCGGGGACGCCCAGGGAAAGGAACGTCCGCGCGCTCGCACCGCGGCCGTGCAGGGCGAGGCACACCGGTAGTCCTGCTGCCGGGACACCTTCGGGCGTGACCAGCACCAGGTCGACGTCGGTGCCGCGGGCCGCCGACCGCATGCGCTGGACCGTCACCGGGTCGCGCGGCGCCGACGGCCGGGTCGGCGCCGGCACCGCGGGTGGGCCGGGTGGCGGCCCGGACGGCGTCGACGAACAGCCCGCCAGCAGCGCGAGTGCGCTGCCGGCGAGCAGGCCGCGGCGGGAGAGCACAGGTCAGCCCCGGCTCTCCTCCTCCGCCAGCTCGTCGTCTTCGGTCTCTTCGCGAGGCGCCTTGTACGGGTCCGGTTCGCCGGCGTGCTGGGCCCCGGTCGCGCGCCGCGCGACCTCCGCGTCGGCCTCGCGGGCCTTGGCGAGGAGGTCCTCGATCCGCTTCGACTCTTCGGGGATCGTGTCGGCGACGAACGTCAGCGTCGGCGTGTAGCGGACGCCGGTGCCCTGCCCGACCTTCGTGCGGAGCATCCCGCGCGCCGATTCGAGCGCGAGGGCGGCGCCGGTGAAGTCCGGGGGGACGTCCAGCTTCTCGCCCAGCACCGTGTAGTACACCGTCGCGTCGTGCAGGTCACCCGTGACCTTCGTGTCCGTGATGGTCACGTAGTCCAGCCGGGAGTCCTTGACCTCGTGTTCGATCGCCGACGCGACGATCTGCGAGATCCGCTTGGCGAGCTTGCGAGCCCGAGCAGGATCAGCCATGTCGTTCTCCTAGAGAAATTCAATCGTCTGGGCCGAGCAGCCGGCGGTGGGCGGAGAGCAGTTCGAACTCCGGCCTGCTCGCCACGTACCGCTCACACGAGTCGAGCACGTCACGGACGTGCTCGCCACCTTCGGCGACCACGGCCACCCCGATGATGGTCCGGCGGTGCAGATCGGTGTGCCCGGCTTCGGCCACCGACACGGTGAAGCGCTTGCGCAGCTCGGCCAGCACCGGGCGGACCACGGATCGCTTCTGCTTCAGCGAATGGACGTCACCGAGCAGGATGTCGAGCTCGAGAGCTCCGACGAACATAGGCAGTTTGGGGGGTGTAGTAGGGAGACACCGGGTGTGCGCGAGAAACGCACACCCGGTGTCGATCGTCCTTACGCGCGAGGCTTCTCGCGCTGCTCGTACGTCTCGATCTGGTCGCCGACCTTGAGGTCGCCGTACGAACCGAGCGTCAAACCGCACTCGTAGCCTTCGCGAACCTCGACCACGTCGTCCTTGAACCGCCGCAGCGAGCTGACGGGCAGGTTCTCCGCCACGACGGTGCCGTCGCGGAGCAGACGGGCCCGGGCGTTGCGCCGGATCTCGCCGGACATGACCAGGCAACCCGCGATCGTGCCGATCTTGGAGGACTTGAAGACCTCGCGGACCTCCGCGCGGCCCAGCTCGACCTCTTCGTACTCCGGCTTGAGCATGCCCTTGAGGGCCTGCTCGATCTCGTCGATCGCCTGGTAGATGACCGTGTAGTACCGGACGTCGACGCCCTCGCGGGTGGCCCGCTCGGTCGCCTTGCCCTGGGCGCGGACGTTGAACCCGAGGACGATCGCGTCGGACGCGGTCGCCAGGTCGATGTCCGACTCGGTCACGCCACCGACACCGCGGTGGACCACGTTCAGCTCGACCTCGTCGCCGACGTCCAGCTGGAGCAGCGAGGCTTCGAGGGCCTCGACGGTACCCGAGTTGTCACCCTTGATGATCAGGTTGAGGCTGTTCGTCTCCTTCAAGGCGGAGTCGAGGTCCTCGAGGCTGACCCGCTTGCGACGCGACGCGTTGAGCGCGTTGCGCGTCCGGGCGGAGCGGCGCTCGGCGATCTGCCGGGCGACGCGGTCCTCGTCGACCACCAGGAAGGTGTCGCCCGCACCGGGCACCGAGGTGAACCCGATGACCTGGACCGGACGCGAGGGCAGCGCCTCGGTGACGTCGACGTTGTGCTCGTCGACCATCCGGCGGACGCGGCCGTAGGCGTCACCCGCCACGACCGAGTCACCGACGCGCAGCGTGCCGCGCTGGACCAGGACGGTGGCCACCGGGCCGCGGCCGCGGTCGAGGTGCGCCTCGATCGCGACACCCTGGGCCTCCATGTCCGGGTTGGCCCGGAGGTCCAGAGCGGCGTCGGCGGTCAGCAGGATCGCCTCGAGCAGGCCGTCGATGTTGATGTTCTGCCGCGCGGAGATCTCGACGAACATCGTGTCGCCGCCGTACTCCTCGGCGACCAGGCCGTACTCGGTGAGCTGCTGCCGGATCTTGTCCGGGTTCGCGCCTTCCTTGTCGATCTTGTTGATCGCGACCACGATCGGGGCCTTGGCGGCCTGCGCGTGGTTGATCGCCTCGACCGTCTGCGGCATCACACCGTCGTCGGCCGCCACCACGATCACCGCGATGTCGGTCGAGTTCGCACCACGGGCACGCATGGCGGTGAACGCCTCGTGACCCGGGGTGTCGATGAAGGTGATGAGCCGCGGGTTGCCCTCGAGCTCGGTCTCGATCTGGTACGCACCGATGTGCTGCGTGATGCCGCCGGCCTCGCTCTCGCGGACCTTCGTCTTCCGGATCGTGTCGAGCAGGCGGGTCTTACCGTGGTCGACGTGACCCATGATGGTCACGACCGGCGGCCGGACCTGCAGATCCTCTTCGCCACCCGCGTCGTCGCCGTAGGTGATGTCGAAGGTCTCCAGCAGCTCGCGGTCCTCCTCCTCGGGGCTGACGACCTGAACGTTGTAGTTCATTTCGCCGCCGAGCAGCTCGAGGATGTCGTCCGACACGGACTGCGTCGCGGTGACCATCTCGCCGAGGTGGAAGAGCACCTGCACCAGCGAAGCCGGGTTGGCGTCGATCTTCTCGGCGAAGTCGGTCAGCGAGGCACCACGCGGCAGCCGGATCGTCTCGCCCTGGCCCTTGGGCAGGCGGACGCCGCCGACGCTGGGCGCCTGCATGTTGTCCATGTACTCCTGGCGCTTCTGCCGCTTCGACTTGCGGCCCTTGCGCGAGGGGCCACCCGGGCGTCCGAAGGCACCCGCGGTACCGCCACGGCCACCGGGGCCACCACGGCCACCGCCGCCGCCACGGAAACCGCCGCCACCGGCCGGAGCGCCGCCGCCGCCACCGGGACCGCCGCCACCGGGGCGGAAGCCACCGCCGGCACCGCCGCCGCCACCGGGACGGAAGCCACCGCCGCCGCCGGCACCACCGGGACCGCCGCGGAAACCGCCGCCGCCACCGCCACCGGGGCCGCCACGAGCGCCGCCGCCGGGGCCGCCACGGGCACCGCCACCGGGACCACCGCGAGCGCCGCCACCGGGACCGGCCGGGCGCTGCGTGCGGCCCGGCATCATGCCGGGGTTCGGCCGCGGGGGCATGTTGCCCGGGCTCGGCCGGTTGCCACCGGCGCCACCGCCGGGCCGCGGGGCCGGACGGTCACCGGCACCCTGGCCGCCACCGGGACGCGGCGGGCGGTTGTCGCCGCCCTGGCCGCCACCGGGGCGCGGGCCCTGCGGGCGCGGCGGAGCGCCGGAACCGACGCCGAAGGGGTTGTTGCCGACCCGCGGGGTGCGCGGACCGGGCTTGGGACCGCCGGGCTTGGGGCCCTGCGGCTTCGGCGGGACGACCGAACCGGTGTTGCCCGAAGGCGCCGCCGGGGTGTCCTGCTTGGGAGCGGCCGGCGCCTCGTTCTTGGCGGCCGGGACCTGCTCCTGGGGTGTCGGCGCGGCCGGCTGCTGACGCGGGCCGGGCCGGGGGCCGGGGCGCTGCCCCGGGCCGGCCGGCTTCGACGCCGCGGGCGCCTGCTGCTGGGGTGCGGCCGGAGCCGACGTAGCCGACACCGCCGGTGCCGGTGCCGCCTTGGCCGCCGGAGCCTGCTGAGCAGGCGCGGGAGGCTTCGGGGCGGCGGGCGCGCCGGGCTTGGCGGCCGGCGGGCCGGGGCGCGCCGACGGGCCGGGGCTCGGGGTGGGCTTCTTGGCGCCCTTGGGGGCATACGCGTCGCGAAGACGGCGGGCGACGGGCGCCTCGACCGTGGACGACGCGGACTTGACGAACTCGCCTTGTTCCTTCAACTTCGCGAGAACGTCCTTGCTGGTGATGCCGAGCTCTTTCGCGAGCTCGTGTACGCGGGCCTTGCCTGGCACAACTCTCCTCATCTAGGGGAGGCCAGGCGGGGATCCGCTGACCTCGTCCTTATTGTCTGACGCTCATGGCTTCAGCTTCACGGCTGACTCATGACGGGTCGACCTGCTTCCTTGAATCCTCGCGAACCCGGGGATGTCCCGGCTTCGTGGTGCGTAGTGGTGCGCTCGACGTGCTCGCGAACCTCGCGAGCATCGAGTGCCCCGGGAGCCCGCAAGGCTCTCGGGAAGGCTCGCCGCCGTTCGGCCTTGGCCAGGCAGTCCGGGTCGGGATGCAGCCACGCTCCCCGCCCCGGCAGCCGCCGACGTCCGTCGACGACCACCCGCCTGTCCACCGCGACCACGCGCAGCAGCTCACCGATCAAGGCCCGCCGCTTGCAGCCGACACAAGTCCGCACCGGGGAATTCCGGTGGGGCTGGTGCTCGGCTACCCGCCGCGGGCGTTGAACCACTCCTGAGTCTAGCGCTTCGACCTTCACTCAGCCGAACCGGTTGTCGCGGCGGGCCGCGACGGACGAGCGTGGTCTTGATCACCCTCGTCGTCCACCGGTGCGGCGTCGCTGCGGATGTCGATCCGCCAGCCGGTCAAGCGGGCGGCGAGGCGGGCGTTCTGGCCCTCCTTGCCGATCGCCAGCGACAGCTGGAAGTCCGGCACCACGACACGGGCGGTCTTCGTCCGCTCGTCCACGACTCGTACCGAAACAACCTTCGCCGGGGACAGGGCATTCCCCACGAACCGGGCCGGGTCCTCGGAGTAGTCGATGATGTCGATCTTCTCACCGGCCAGCTCGCTCATCACGTTGCGCACGCGCGCGCCGACCGGGCCGATGCAGGCGCCCTTGGCGTTGACGCCCGCCACCGTGGACTTGACCGCGATCTTCGTGCGGTGCCCCGGCTCGCGCGCCACGGCGGCGATCTCCACCGTGCCGTCGGCGATTTCCGGCACCTCCAGCGCGAACAGCTTGCGCACCAGGTTCGGGTGCGAGCGCGAGAGCGTGATCTGCGGGCCGCGGTTGCCGCGCGAGACCGTGACCACGTAGGCCTTGATCCGGCTGCCGTGCTCGTAGCGCTCCCCCGCCACCTGCTCGGCGGACGGCAGCACGCCCTCGGTGTCACCCACCTGGACCACGACCATGCCGCGCGCGTTGGCGCGGGCGTCGCGCTGGATGACGCCGGCGACGATCTCGCCCTCCTTGGTGGAGAACTCGCCGAAGGTCTTCTCGTGCTCGGCGTCGCGCAGCCGCTGCAGGATGACCTGGCGCGCGGTGGTGGCGGCGATCCGGCCGAACCCCTCGGGGGTGTCGTCCCACTCCTCGTCGGTCTCGCCCTCGGGGGTCAGCGTGCGCGCGAGCACCCGCACCAGCCCCGTCTTGCGGTCGATGTCGATACGGGCGTGCGCCTGGTGGCCCTCGGTGTGCTTGTACGCGGTGAGCAAGGCCGTCTCGATGGCCTCGATCACTGTTTCGAAGGGGATGTCCTTGTCCCGTTCGATCGCCCGCAGCGCGGCGATGTCGACGTTCACTTCGACCCCTTCTCCGTCTCGGCCTGACCGGCGCCGATCATGCCGGACGCGTCGTCTTCGAGCAGTTTCATGTCCTCGACGGGCGGCTGCTTGAACTCGATCTCCACGACCGCCTTCGCCACGTCGGCGTAGCGGACGTCGCGGAGCTTGCCGTCCACGAGGACGCGGGCGGCGTCCTCACCCGCGTGACCGACCCGGCCGACGAAGGCCGCGCCTTCGGCCGGGGTGACCTTCACCAGGTGGAGCCGCGCGCGGCGCCAGTGCCGGGGCTGGGTGAGCGGGCGGTCGAGGCCCGGCGAGGTGACCTCCAGCGTGTAGGCGCTCGCGAGCACGTGCTCGTTCTCGTCGAGCGCCGCCGAGACCGTGCGGCTGATCTCGGCGACCTCGTCCAGCCCGACACCGTCGTCGGAGTCGACGACGACCTTGACCAGCTGCCGCCGGCCGGCCTGCTGCACCTCGAACGAGTCGAGGTCGAAACCCGCGGCGGTGACGGCTTCGGCCACTATCGGCTGAAGCCGGCTGGCGAGTTCTCCTGGCACGTGGGGCTCTCCTTGTTCGGGCTGGATGTGTTCGGGTCGGTGGTGGACCAGCTTATCCGGTCACCCCGTCACCCCGCGCGAGCGGCGGGGGCGCCCCGGGGCCTGGCAGGATGGGGCGGCGTGACCGGAAGACCGACCGAGCTGACCCGTCGTGCCGCCCTCCGCGCGGGGGCGCTGGCCGCACTGGCCGTCCCCCTGGCCGCCTGCGGGCCCGGCTACGACGAAAGTCCCGACCCGTTGCAGCCGCTCCTGGCCGCCGCCCAGGCGGACGCCGCCGCCGCGCGGGCGCTGGCCAAGGGCAAGGACGCCGACGCCGCCGGCCAGCTCGCCGACGCGCGCGCGGCGCACGCGGCCGCGCTGAAGTCCGAAGTGGACCGGCTGAACCGGCCGAAGCCGTCGCCGTCCCCGACCCCGCCGGCGCCCGCGGCGCTGGGTGACCTGAAGGACCGGCTGGCGGCCGCCCGCAAGCAGGCCGAAGACCTCGTCGGCGGGCTGCCGCGCTACCGCGCCGGGCTGGTCGCGGCGGTGGCGGCGGGCTGCGCGGGGCTGCAGCGCATCGCCCCCGCGCTGGGCCCGGGCGAGGACGCCCCCGCCGTGACCGCGCCGTCCGGCACCGTGCCGGCGGAGGTCGTGGACCCGCTGCAGGTGGCGCTCGCCGCCGAGCACGCCGCGGTCTGGGTGTACGGGCTGGTCAGCGCGTTCCTCCCGGCCGACTTCGGCGACGCCGAGAACAGCGGCGCCGCGGAGCACGCCCTGCGCCGTGACCTGCTGCAGACGATGCTCTCGGCGGCCGGGGCGACCCCGGTCGCGCCGGAACCGGCGTACGTGCCGAAGAAGCCGGTGACCGACGCGGCGTCGGCGGCCCAGGTGGTGGCGACGGCCGAAGCGGACTGCGCGTCGGCGTGGCTGGCGGTGGTGAACCACACGGACGACGCGGGCCTGCGCACGACGGCGCTGCACGCCCTGGTGGCGGCGTCCCGGCGCGGCACGCCGTGGCGCGCCGAGGCGGGCGAGAAACCGACGGCGATCCCCATGCCCGGCCAGGCGAGCTGAGCGCCGGTCAAACGCCCCAATGTGGCGTTGGTTGCGTCCAGCGCACCGAACGCCACATTGGGTGCGTTGGACGCACCGAACGCCACATTGGGGCGTTTGGGGCCCGGGTGCCCAGGTCAGCTGTGGAGGTCGGCGGAGAGGCGCAGGGCGTCGTCCGCGATCTTCTCGATCAGGGCCTTGTCCGTGTGCTTGGCGTAGAAGTCGGCCAGCACGATCGTGGTGTTCGCGCCGTCCACCTTCGACGCGTACGCCGCGTCGCTGCCGCTCACGCTCGGCGTGCCGGTGCCGGCGAACGTCTTGTCGCGGACCAGGTCGGTGACGTTGCCGGTGCCGTCCTTCTCGGTCAGCGTCTTGAGCGCCTTCGCCTTCGTCGAGTCCGGCATCCCCACCAGCACCACCGACACCAGCGCCTTCGCGCCGCCCGACTCCGTCGTGTAGAGCGCGCGGACCAGCGACCGGCACGAGTTTTCCTGGAAGAATTTCTTGGTCTCGCCGTACGACTTCGCGGCGCAGTCGTCGGACGGCTCCGGCCCGGCGACCTTCGTGAAGGTGAACTGCCCGGTGTTCTGGGCCGGCGGCTGCGCGACCGGCTGGTCCGGCGTCGAGTCGTGCCGGATCAGGAACCACAGCAGCCCGGAGACGACGGCGATCGCGACCAGCCCGGCGCCCTTGAGCAGCAGGGACCGGGTGTCACGCGCCGGCGGTCCCGGCACGGGCGGCCGGGGCTGCGGGGGAACCGCGCCCAGCGGGGCCGTGTCGGACGGGCCTGGGGTGAAGTGCGCACCAACCACGAGGCCATACGGTAGTTCACTCTCCCGTGGCGGTTCACTCGAACGCACGTAAGACGCGTTCGACGTCGTCAGCGGTGTTGTAGAGGTGGAAGCCGACCCGCACCCGGCCGCCGCGGACGCTGGAGACGATCCCCGCCGCGGCCGCCCGCTCCGGATCGGCGTCGAGCGACACGATCGCGGTGCCGCGCGGCGGCTGCCCGAGCTTCTCCAGGAGCGTGTCGGCCAGGCCGGTGTTGTGCGCCTGGACCTGGGCGAGGTCGAGGTCGCCGAAGTACTCCAGGGCGGCGGCCGCGCCGACCTGGGCGAGCCAGACCGGTGAGAGGTCGAACGCGCGGGCGTCGCCGGCCAGGCGCAGCGGGAGGCCGTAGACGGTGGCCCACGGGTCGTCGCCGGCGTACCAGTTCGCCGCGACCGCGCGGGTGCGCTCCTGCGCGTCCGGCCGCACGGCGAGCCACGCGCTGCCTCGCGGGGACAGCAGCCACTTGTAGCCCGCCCCGACCACCCAGTCCGCCCAGGCGACGTCCAGGGGCAGCCAGCCCACCGCCTGGGTGGCGTCGAGCAGCACCGCCGCGCCGGTGGCCTCGGCCGCGGCCCGCAGGGCCGGGAGGTCCACGATCCGGCCGTCGGCGGACTGGACGACGCTCACCGCGACGACGTCGTGGCCCTCGACCCGCTCCGGGAGCGACTCCAAGGGCACCTCGGTGACCGTGACGCCGGGGTTCGCCGCGAAGGGGAAGGTCACGCTGGTGAAGTCGCCTTCGGCGGCGAGCACGCGGGTGCCGGCGGGCAGCGCCGCGGCGACGTTGGCGACGAGCTGCGAGGCCGACGCGCCGCTCGCGACCCGCCCCGGTTCGACGCCGAGCAGCCGCGCGAACCCGGCTCGCGATCGCGCGACGTACTCGTCGAACTCCCCCGGCCGGATCGCGCCGGTCCGCCACCGTTCGACGGACTCGGCGACGGCCGCGGCCACCGGCGCGGGCGGGATGCCCACGCTGGGCGTGTTGAGGTATCCGGGCGGGACGGCGAAATCGGTTCCGAAGGCATGCATACCCCCGAGCCAAGCAGACCGGGGCAACCCGATTTAGGGCAGCAACGCGGCGACGTCGGCATAGCTCGGCGGGCTCAGCGGCAGGTCACGGCCCTCGCGCACGGCCAGCGCCGTTTCGGCGGCGGCCGCGAGCGCCATGCGGTAGGGCAGCGACCCCAGGCTCACCCGCGCGACGCCGAGCTCGGCCAGCCCGGCCAAGGTGACCTTGCCGGGCAGGAACAGCAGGTTGAGCGGCAGCCCGACCGCGACGATCCGCTCGACGTCCGCCGGCTCGGCGAGACCGGGCACGAAGACGCCGTCCGCGCCCGCCGCCGCGTACGCCCGCACCCGCGTCTCCGCTTCCGCGACCGAGCGGTCGCCCGCCCAGTGGGTGTCGGTCCGGGCGTTGACGAACAGCCGCGGCACCCGCTCCTTCACCGCGGCGACCAGCGCGCACTGCACGTCGACCGGGGCGAGCGAACCGTCGGCGCGGCCGTCTTCGAGGTTGACGCCGACCGCGCCCGCCTCGGCCAGCTCCGCGGCGAGATCGGCCACCGCGCCGGGGTCCGCGCCGAAGCCGTCGGCGATGTCGACGCTGACCAGCGCGTCCAGCCGGGCCAGGCGCGTGGCCAGCGCGACCGTCGCGTCCCGCGTCGACGGCGCGCCGTCGGGCTCCCCCGCCGCCGCGGACACGCCGAGGCTGGTCGTGCCGAGCGCGCGGAAGCCCTGGACGGCGAGGAAAGCGCCGACGCCGAACTCCCAGGCGTTCGGCAGCAGCAGCGGGGTACCGGGCACGTGCAGGGCACGGAATTCGTCCATGTCCCGAACCTAGGTCCGCGACGCTTCGGCGGGCACCGAAGCGAACGCCTCCAGCACTTCCGGCACGGCCGCGACCGCGAACGCGAGGCCTTCGTCGGCGTCGGCGTCGCGGATCGAATAGGCGCCGGATCCGGCCGCTGTGGTCGCGGTGAACGTCGCGAGCCCGCGACGGCGCTGGAACACCGACTGCTTCACCGTCCAGCCGAGCACCCCGTCCCGCGCCAGCACGGCCGTGCTCCGGCGGACCGAACCCGCCCGCATCAGCAGGTAGCGGCCGCGTGAGCCGTGCCCGAGACCGCGGTAGGCGTCCAGGGCCAGCAGGACCGCCACCGGCAGCGCGACGACGGCGAGCAGCCCGCCCAGCACGAGCAGGACGTCGGTGAGCAGCGCGCCGAGCCCCAGCAGGACCAGCACGGGGGCGAGCGCGGTCAGCAGGGCCCAGCGCAGCCGCCCCCCACGGGCGGCGGGCGGGTGGGGAACCAGCGGGACGTCCGTGACGGGCTCGCCCGTGACCCGCGCCGCCACCTCCCGGGCGATCGCGCGCGGGGCCGGCGGCAGCAGCGTCTTGGCTTCGGTTTTGCCGTCGTCGCGCTTCATGCCCGTGGCGATGGCGTCCACGCGCGCGGCGCCGGCGAGCCTGGCCCCGAGCGGCTCGACGAGTTCCACCCCGCGCAGCCGCCGCTCCTCGATGGTGATCGACCGGGTCGTGAACAGGCCGCGGCGGACGCGCAGAGTGCCGCCGGGCTCGCGGTCCAGCCGGTGGTTCCACCACATTTCGACGAACAGGCCCACGGCGCCGGCGACGCCGACGACGAGCGCGAGGACCAGCAGCAAGAGAACGCTCACGGCCAGGGAAAGCCCGCCGAAGAGGTTCAGGAGCCACTTCAGCAACCCGCCCCCGGCGCCGAACCAGTCCGCGACCTTGAACAGCGCGCCGAACGCGGACAGGCCGAGCGCCGGCGCGACGAAGGACACCGGCGCGTATCGGATCCAGCGCGGGTCGAGTATCGCGAGTGGACCGTCGTGCGCGGCAGGCTCCGGGATCCGGTGCAGCAGTTCGGTGCGCAGCGCTTCGGCGTCCGCCCTGGCCAGCGGGGAAAGGGTGATCTTCTCGTCCCGCCCGGTGCCGATGCTCAGCACCGCGACGCCGAACGCGCGGTGCAGGGGGTTCGCCGTCAGGTCGACGCCGCGGATCCGCTCGCGGAGCAACGACTTGCGCGTGTGGGCGACGAAGGCGAACTCGACCTCCAGGCGCTCGGCGGTGCACCGGAACCGGGTGTGCCGCCACCGGACGTAGTCGGCGAGCACGCCGCCGCCGATGAACAGCACCGCCGCCGGGGCCAGCCAAAGCGACCGGGTCCCGATGGCGATCGGGGTGCCCGCCGAGACGGTGATCCCGGCCAGCAGAACCGCGGTGACGCCGAGGGTGCGCCGGTCGAGCCGGCGCCAGCCGCTCACGTCGCGTCCCCGGGCGTGGCGTCCGTGCGTTCGGTCAGCCGCTCGGCGACGTCGGCGGCGACGCGCGCGTCGAGCCCGCTCAGCTTCACCGCGCCGCGCGCCGACGCCGTGGTCACCGTGACCGTGGCGAGCCCGAAGCGCTGCTGCAGCGGGCCGCGCAGCGTGTCGACGGTCTGGACGCGCGAAAGCGGCGCCACCCGCCACTCCTGCCACAGGAAGCCCGAGCGCACGTAGACGGCGGTCTCGGTGACCTCCCAGCGGTGCAGCCCGAACCACCACCGCGGCAGGACGACGCACCAGACCGCCCCGGCCAGCGCGAGGACGGCGGCCGGGACCAGCAGCCAGACCGCGGCCGGCGGGATCAGCAGGCCGAGCAGGGCCAGGACGAACACCGCCGGCGCGAACACGAGCGCCCACTGCCAGCGCCACCACGCGATCGCGCGACGGTCGAGTGCGTTGCGGGGCGGCCGCAGCCGCACCGTGCCTTCGGACACCGGACACCCCCGAGATCGGTTTACAATGCGACCGCATCGTAACGGCGACGCCCGGGGTTTCGCAATGCGATCGCATGACAACGGGAGCGAGTGTGCCGAAACAGGTGGACCACGACCAGCGCCGGGTGCAGATCGCCGAGGCGCTGCAGCGGCTGACCACGCGCGCCGGACTGGAAGGCGTCAGCCTGCGCCAGGTCGCGGCCGAAGCGGGCATGTCGATGGGGTCGGTGCAGCACTACTTCAAGACGAAGGACGAAATGCTGCGGTTCGCCCTGGAGCACCGGCATCGCCTGCGCACCGCGCGGATCACCGCGAAGGTGCTCGCCGAGGGGCCGCCGACACCGCGGTCGATCCTGCGCACCTGCCTGGTCGAAATCCTGCCCCTCGACCCCGAGAGCGAGGGCGACTACCTGATCGGCGTCGCGTACTTCATCCGCGCCGTGGCCGACCCGGCGATGGGGAAGGCCTTCGGCGAGGGCATGCCGGAACTGCTCGCCTTCTTCGCCGACCAGGTCCGCCAGGCCCAGGACGCGGGCGACGTCCCGGCGTCGGCCGACCCGGCGACCGAGGCGTCGGTCCTGTGGGCGATCGCGGACTCGCAGAGCTCGGAAATCCTGATGGGCCACCGCACTCCGGACGAGGCCGTGTCTACTGTGGACTACTACCTGGACCGTCTCTTCAGCGGCTGACCCGGGCCGGCGTGGGTCAGGCGGAGGCCTGGGCGTGCTCCGCGTCGTAGGCGTCCCGGGCTTCCTGGACCGAGGACATGTGCCGCCGCGCCCAGCGGTCCAGCAACTCCAGCGGCTCGGAGAGGTTGCGCCCCAACGCTGTCAGCTCGTACTCCACCTTCGGCGGGATCGTCGGGTACGCCGTGCGGGTGAGGAGGCCGTCACGGACCAGGCTTCGCAGCGTCTGCGTCAGCACCTTCTGGGAGATCCCGTCCACCCGGCGGCCGATTTCGGTGAACCGCAGCGGGCCGGGCGTGAGGGCGCCGACGATCAGCACCGTCCACTGGTCGCCGATACGATCGAGCAGCCGACGGGTCGGGCAGTTGCGGTCATAGGGGTTCGCCTGCACACCACGCTCCTCACTTTCCGGAGGAGAGTAACACGCCGATCAGGCGGTGGCGCGTGCCAGACCGGCGGCCACCCGCTTGATGAAGGAGCCGAGGAACCACCGGTAGAACCACCCTGTGCCGGGGATCTTCGGCGTGAACGTCGAGTGCCAGTGGATGTCGGTCCCGCCGTCGCGGGGCAAGAGGTCGACGTAGGCGACGTAGTCCCGCAGCGGCAAGCCGTGCTCCAGCGCGTAGCCGAACCGGCGGCCGGGCTCCAGCGCGACGATCTTCTCGTACGAGCGGACGCCGTTGGTCGTGAACAGCCGGATCGCCCCCAGGCCTTCTGGCTCATCCTCCCCCTTGCTGACCAGCTCGAACGACCCCAGCGGCGACCAGGTGGGCCAGCTCGCGCCGTCTCGCAGCAGGGCGTACACGGCGTCGGCCGGGGCAGCCGTCCGGGCGTGAACCGAAATGCGTTGTACCATTTGGTACGTGTACCATCTGGTACATGATCGACGCAAGCCCGCGGGCGAAGCTCCTCGCCGCGGCGATCGACCACATCGCCAACCACGGCGGGGCCGACCGGAGCCTGCGGGCGCTGGCCGCCGACCTCGGCACCAGCCACCGCATGCTCATCTACCACTTCGGCTCCAAGGAAGGCCTGCTCACGGCGGTGGCGCGCGAGGTCGAGGCCCGCCAGCGCGCTGCCCTCGCCGGTCTCGACCCGGCGGAGTTCTGGCGGCGGCTCACCGACGACGACCTGCGCGCCAACGAAAGGCTGTTCTTCCAGCTTTACGGCCAGGCACTCGGCGGCACCCCGGGCACGGCGGAGTTCCTCGACGGCGTGATCGAAGACTGGCTCGAGCCCATCGAAGCCCGGCTCGCCCAGCTCGGCGTCCCGGAAGCCGACCGGGCCGCCCACGCCCGGCTCGGGCTCGCCGTCGCCCGCGGGCTGCTGCTCGACCTCGTCACGACCGGCGACCGCGAAGCCGTCGACGCCGCCATGGAGCAATTCCTGGCCAGGTACGAAAAACCGTGATCGACTGGCGCGATGCGACTGCTACTGGGGTTCTTGGCCGCTTTGCTCACGACGGCGGGGCTCGTCCCCGCGGCGTCCGCTTCGCCATCGGCAAGCCGCCCGATCCACGCCTACGACCAGGCGATCCGCGAAACGGCGTGGGTGGAGACCGGCACCGACCACGACCGCGACGGCAAGGCCGACCGCGTCGCGGCCGACGTCATCCGGCCCGACACTCGCGGGCGCGTCCCGGTGATCCTCGATGTCAGCCCGTACTACGCGTGCTGCGGCCGCGGCAACGAGGCGCAGAAGAAGACGTACGCGCCGGACGGCACCCCGGAGCAGTTCCCGTTGTTCTACGACAACTACTTCGTGCCGCGCGGTTACGCGGTGGTGCTCGCCGACGTCGGCGGGACGAACCGGTCGTCGGGCTGCTTCGACGACGTCGGCTCCGGCAACGCGGTCGTCAACTGGCTCAACGGCCGGGCAAAGGCCTTCGACGCGCCCGACGGCGGCCGCCCGGTGCGAGCGGACTGGTCCACCGGGAGCGTCGGCGCGATCGGCAAGTCCCAGGACGGCGCCACCGCGATCGGCATGGCCGCCTCGGGCATCGCCGGGCTGAAGACGATCGTGCCGATCGAAGGCGTCGCGGACAACTACGCCCAGCTCATCGCGAACGGCGCTCCCCTGGCCACGCCGGAGAACACCGGGTCGGCCTTCACCTACAACGAGCGCGCCGCCGATCTGTGCAAGCCGTTCGAGGCGGATCTCAAGGCGCGCGCGGGCACGAACGGCGACTACAACGCCTACTGGCAGAGCGTGAACTACGTCCCGCGGGCCGGACAGGTCCGCGCGAGCGTGCTCATCGCGCAGGGCTTCGGGGACTGGATCGTCGCGCCGAACCAGTTCGCCCGCTACTGGGACGCGCTGGGCCGGGCCGGCGTCCCGCGCAAGGCGTGGCTGAGCCAGGCCGGCCACACCGACCCCTTCGACCTGCAGCGGGCGCGGTGGGTCGAGACCCTGCACCGCTGGTTCGACCGCTGGTTGCTCGGCATCCGCAACGGCGTCGAGCGCGATCCCGCCGTCCACCTCGAAACCGCGCCGGACCAGTGGACGGACGCCCGGAACTGGCCGCCGGCCACACTCCCGGCGACGTTCCGCCCGTCGGGTGGCGGCACGCTGGGGCAGACCGGAACCGGCACGGCCACCGTCGTCGACGATCCGGCCGTCACCCGCGAACAGTGGGCGACCGGGACGTCGGCCGCCCGGTTCACCGGTGCTCCGCTGCCCTCAGCTGTGCGGATCTCCGGGTCGCCTTCGGTGACGATCACCGCGTCGTCGGACAAGACCGCCGCCCGGCTCGGCGTCGCGCTCGTCGACTACGGCCCGGCCGAGAACCGCGACACCGCGTTCTACGGCAGCGGGGTCGAGAACCTGGCCACGCGCTCGTGCTGGGGTTCCGGTTCCGCCACCGACAGCGCGTGCTTCCTCGACACGGCTGCCGACGTCGTCGCCGCCGACCACCGGATCGTCGCCGCCGGCTGGGCGGACCTCGGGCACCACGCGTCGCTGCGGCACGGCGAACCGCTCGTTCCCGGCCGGGCGTACACGATGACGTTCGACCTCACCGCGCTCGACCACGTCGTGCCGGCCGGGCACCGGCTCGGGCTGCTCCTCGGCGGCACCGACGGGTTGCTCTTCGATCCCGCACTGCCGGCGCTGGGCGACACGCTGACGTTCGACCTCGCGCGGACGTCGGTCACCGTCGGCCTTACAAAGCCCGAACACTAGGCGGACGCCCTCCGAACACCGCCCGGCGAAAGTACTCCCGGTACCCACGAACGGATACGAGGGAGAAACGATGCGAGGAACCACCTGGACGCGGCTGGCGCTGGCGGGCGGGGCGAGCGCGGCCTGCCTGCTGGTGGCGGCGCCGCTGGCCTCGGCCCAGACGACGTCACCGGCGCCGGTCGCGCCGATCACGCTCAGCCCGGAGGAGTCGCAGCGGGTCTGCGCCGACTGGGTGCCGAAGCTGCAGAAGCGGGCCGACAACCTGAAGCAGCGGATCACCGGCGGCCCCGAGGTGAAGGGCTCGGTCGCCAACCTCAAGGCGCGGGCCGCCGACCAGCGCGCCAAGGGGCACACCGCGCGCGCCGACCAGCTCGACCAGCGCGCCACCAAGCGTCAGGGCCGGGTCGGCGAGCTGGACACGGCGAAGCAGAAGCTCGACGCGTTCGCGGCCGCGCACTGCAAGCCGGCCAAGTGAGAGGCGCGAGGGTCGCGGCGGCCGTCGGGGCCGCCGCGCTCGTCGCGCTCGGCTGCGCGGGCTGCCGCGACAACCTGATGGGCCCGGCCCCCGGGAACTCGCCGTCGACGTCGGAACTGAGCGGGATCGAGTCGACGCTCAACGGCGTCGAGTCCGACATGAACAGCGATGGCTCGCCCTGACCGGCTAGCGTCTCCCCTCTGAACAGTGCGGAGACGGGAGCAGGTATGGGGTCACCGGGACGCGGCCTCGTCCTCGTGGTCGAGGACGAGGCGGCGATCGCCGAGCTCGCGGCGCTCTACCTCAAGCGCGACGGCTTCGGCGTGCACGTCGAGGCGGACGGCGGGCGGGCGCTGGACGCCGTCCGCCGGCTCAAGCCGGTGGCGATCGTGCTCGACATCGGACTGTCCGGAATGGACGGTATCGAGATCTGCCAGGCGCTGCGCGCGGCCGGGGACTGGACGCCGGTGCTGTTCGTGACCGCGCGCGACGACGAGCTCGACCGCCTGCTGGGCCTGGAGATCGGCGCGGACGACTACCTCACCAAGCCGTTCAGCCCACGCGAGCTGGCCGCCCGGGTCCGGACGGTGCTGCGCCGCGCCTCGGGCACGACGCCGGCCGCGGAGACGTTCGCCGTCGGCGGCGCGCGCGTCGACGTCACCAGCCGGCGTGCCTGGGCGGGCGACGTCGAGGTCGCGCTGACGTCCACCGAGTTCGACCTCCTCACGCACCTGCTCCGGCACCCCGGGCAGGTGCTTTCGCGCGACCAGCTGCTCAGCGCCGTCTGGGGCTACGCCGCGGCGGCGGGCACCCGCACCGTCGACGTCCACGTGGCGCAGCTGCGGGCGAAGCTCGGCGCGTCGAGTCCGATCAGGACAGTGCGCGGCATCGGCTACGCGGCGGACCCGGCATGAAGGGCACTCTTGCCGGGCGGATCACGCTGGTGTGCCTGGCCGTCGCGGGCGTCGCGGTGATCGTGGCCGGGCTCGTCGCGTCCCGGCTGATCCGGACCACGGCGGACAACGTGCTGCAGTCGTCGCTGGCCGCGCAGGCCGACGTCGTCGCGTCGCAGCTCGACGAGACCGGCATCGGGAACCGGCTGGGCGTCGGCAAGGTCGCCGACGTCGTGCGCGGCCAGGGGATTTCGGTGGTGATCCGCCGCGCGGGCGGGCAGGCGCTCGGCGACGCCGTCGCCGTGCAGGCCGCGGGCAAGCTCGGGTTCGGCGCGGACCACTCCGGACGCGTCATGGCCGGGGGTGCGCAGTACCTGGTCGAGACGCGGGTGGTCGGCACGCGCGGGGCGGCGTTCGCGCTGGTCCTGCCCGCGCGCAACGCCGAAGCGACGCAGAAGGCGCTCGTGCGCAACATCCTTTTCGCGCTGGGCATAGGTCTGCTGGTGGCGGCGCTGGCCGGGTTCGTCTCCGGCCGGCTGCTGGGCCGTCCCCTGCGGCGCGCCGCCCTTGCCGCGGGATCCCTGCGGGCGGGACGGCGGGACGTGCGGGTGCCGGTGGAAGGGCCGCGCGAGGTGGCGGAGGTCGCCGGGTCGCTGAACTCGCTCGCCGACGCGCTGGCGGTCAGCGAAGCGCGGCAGCGTGAGTTCCTGCTGTCGGTGTCGCACGAGCTGCGGACGCCATTGACCGCGGTGACGGGGTTCGCCGAGGCGATCGCGGACGGCGTGGCTTCGGGAGACGACGCCCAGCGGGCCGGGCAGACCATCCA
Source organism: Amycolatopsis sp. NPDC051128 (assembly GCF_040682715.1). Lineage (NCBI taxonomy): Bacteria > Bacillati > Actinomycetota > Actinomycetes > Pseudonocardiales > Pseudonocardiaceae > Amycolatopsis > Amycolatopsis sp. NPDC051128. The sequence continues at coordinate 222,259 of NZ_JBFBBN010000002.1, forward strand.
GCGGGAGGCGCAGCGGCTGGAACGGCTGGTCACGGACCTGCTGGAACTGGCGCGGCTGGGCGCCGACGAGTTCCGCCTCGACGTCGCTTCGCTGGATCTGGGCGCGCTGGTCCGCGACTGCGCGGAGGTCTGGCAGCTGCGGTGCGCCCGGGAGGACGTCCGGCTGTCCGTTTCGGCGCCTTCTTCTCCGGTCCCGGTCCTGGCGGACGCGCGACGGCTGCGCCAGGTCGTCGACGGGCTGGCGGAGAACGCGCTGCGCGTCACCCCGGCCGGCGCGCCGATGGTGTTCTCGCTGTCGGTTTCTCCTGGTTCGGCGCGGCTTTCGGTGCGCGACGGCGGCCCGGGCCTGGCCCCGGAGGACTACCCGGTGGCGTTCGAGCGCGGGGTGCTGAACGCGCGGTACCGCGACCGCCGTCCGGTCGGGTCGGGCATCGGGCTGGCCCTGGTCCACGCCCTGGTCACCCGCATGGGTGGCACGCTGACGGCAGGCCCGGCGCCGGAAGGCGGAGCGGCGTTCACGATCACTTTCCCGACGGCGGCGGTTCCGGTGGGCTGAGCTGGGCGGCGCCGCGTCGCCCCCCTGATCACGCGAGCCGACCCTCCAGGCACGCGAGTCGTCCGTCCAGGTACGCGAGTTCGCCGTTCCGGTACACGGGACTCGCGTGATCAGGAACGTAACTCGCGTGATTGGGAACGTAACTCGCGTGATTGGGCGCGTCACTCGCGTGATTGGGAGGGGGTCGGCATGGGGTGGGCCGTAGGGTCGGGGCATGGAGATGCTGCACCTGCGCTACTTCGTCGCGGTCGCCGAGGAACTGAACTTCTCCGCCGCGGCGCGGAAGCTGCACATGGCCGCGTCCCCCTTGAGCCAGCGGATCAAGGACCTCGAGCACGAGCTGGGGCAGCAGCTGTTCGACCGCAGCACCCACCACGTCACCCTCACCGATGCCGGGGCCGCGCTGCTGCCGCTCGCCCGGGACGTCCTCGAGCAGGTCAGCTCGATCCCCTGGAAACTCGACGAGGCGACGAAGCCGCGTCGCAGCACCGTGTTCCTCGGCATGCCCGCCGGCGTGCACCCCGACCTGCGGGAACGCGTCAACACCCTGGCCGGGCGCGTCCGCGAGAAGTACGAGCTGAAACGCTGGCCCGGCACCACCGCCGACCTCGTGCAGGGCGTGCACGAGGGCAAGCTCGCGCTCACCCTGGCCCGGCTGCCGGTCACCGATCCGGCGCTGGAGCAGCTGCCGGTGATGTCGGAACGGCTCGGCGCGGTCGTGCCCGCCGACCGGTTCGCCGGCCGGAGTTCGGTCAGTCTCGCCGAGCTGACCGAACTCCCGTACGTGGCCTCACCCGAGGAAATCACCCCGGCGTATTTCGAGCAGCTGGACCACCAGCTGAGCGAACTGGGCGTCAAGAAACGCATCCGGCTGACCAACACCGGATACGGCGGGACGTCCGAAATCATTTCCAGCGGTGAAGCCTTTTCCATTTCCATGCTGGACGCGAAGTCCCCCATGCACGGCTACCGGCTCGACAACGTCATCGTGCTGCCGTTCACCGACTTCCGACCCCAGCTGGACACCGGCCTGGTCTGGCGCCGCGATCGCACCGAAGGCGACCTGCGAGAACTCGTCGAAGCCGCGAAAGACGTCTTCGCGGAACCTCTCGACTCCTGACAACAATGGCATGACTGCCGTAGTCATACCATTGCGCGCATCATGATCATTCCCTTTCCTCGCACCCGCTACTAGCTTCGGAGGTAGCGCAACACAGCAAGGTGCGAAAGGACGAATGATGACGGACATCACCGACACCACGACCGGCCCGCTGGACGGCGTGCGCGTGATCGACCTCTCGACCGTGGTGATGGGCCCGTACGCGGCCCAGATCCTCGGCGACCTGGGCGCCGACGTGATCAAGATCGAGTCCCCCGCGGACACCGTCCGCGTGGGCGAGTACCGCACCACGCCGGGCATGACCCCGCTGAACCTGAACGTCAACCGCAACAAGCGCAGCGTGTCCCTCAACCTCAAGGACGAGGCCGAGCGCGAGCAGGCGCTGAAGCTGATCGACACCGCCGACGTGCTGATCACCAACATGCGCCCCGGCGCGCTGGCCCGGCTCGGCCTGAACTACGCCGACGTCGCCGCGCGCAACCCCCGCCTGGTCTACGCCCACGCGCAGGGCTTCCGCGGTGACTCCGACCGCGCCGGCAACGCCGCCTACGACGAGACCGTGCAGGCCTCCTCCGGCCTGGTCGACGTCGCCAACCGCGCGCTCGGCGAGCCGGTCTACCTGCCGACGATCATCGGCGACAAGGTCTCGTCGCTGACCATCGCCTACAGCGTGCTCGCCGCGCTGGTCCACCGCGACAAGACCGGCCAGGGCCAGCGGATCGAGATCCCGATGACCGACACGCTGATCGCGTTCAACCTCGTCGAGCACCTGGCCGGGCACACCTACGAGCCGGCCGAGGGCCCGACCGGGTTCGCGCTGTCGATGACGAAGGGCCACGCCGCGGTCCGCACCAAGGACGGCCTCGCCTGCGTGATCCCCTACAACCCGGCCAACTTCCGCGACTTCTTCGCCGCAGCCGGCCGCCCCGACCTCGCCGCGGACCCGCGCGTGAACGGCGACGCCATCAACCGCGCCGACAACGAGTGGCTGTCCGAGCAGATCGCGGTGTGCGCCCCGGCGCTGACCACCGAAGAGTGGGCCGAGGTGTGCGCGAAGCACAGCATCCCGATGGCTCCAGTGCTCGAACTGGACCGCGCGCACGAGGACCCCTACGTCCGCGACGGCCACCTGCTGGACACCGTCGAGCACCCGAGCGAGGGCGCCATCCGCACGGTCGGCATCCCGGTGAGGTTCTCCGCGACGCCCGGCTCGATCCGCCGCCTGGCCCCGCTGGCCGGCCAGGACACCGCCGACGTCCTCGCCGAACTGGTCTGAACCAATCGCACTTTCCTAGGGAAAGTTGCGTGAAGAAAGTGTGAAGTCATGAGCACCACCGAAGTACGCACCGAACGGATCGGCGGCACCCTGCTGATCACGATCGACCGGCCGCAGGCCCGCAACGCGGTCAACGCCGCCGTCGCGGCCGGGCTGGCCGCCGCCCTGGACGAACTGGAGCAGGACCCCACGCTCCGGGCGGGCGTCCTCACCGGCGCCGGCAACACCTTCAGCGCCGGGATGGACCTCAAGGCCGCCCTCAAGGGCGAGTCCCCGGAGATCCCCGGCCGCGGGTTCGGCGGCCTCACCGAGGCCGAGCTGACGAAGCCGCTGATCGCCGCCGTCGAAGGGTTCGCCATGGGCGGCGGGTTCGAGCTCGCGCTGGGCTGTGACCTCATCGTCGCCGCCGAGACCGCGAAGTTCGGCCTCCCCGAGGTGAAGCGCGGCCTGATCGCCGCGGGCGGCGGCGTGATCCGGCTGCCGAAGCGGATCCCGCACCACCTGGCGATGGAGTTCCTGCTCACCGGCGAGCCCGCCACCGGCCGCCGCGCGGGCGAGCTGGGCCTGGTCAACCGCGTGACGCCGAATGGCGACGCCGCCGCCGTCGCACTGCAGCTGGCGGAGAAGCTCGCGGAGAACGCGCCCCTCGCGCTGGCCGCCGTCAAGAAGATCGTGCGCGGCTCGGAGGCCGAAGCCTTTGCCGTGCAACGTGAAGAAACGAAGAAGCTGATGCGGTCCGCCGACGTCCGCGAGGGCATGACCGCCTTCGCCGAGCGCCGCGCTCCGAAGTGGACGGGCGAATAGCCATGAAGATCGACGAAGTCCGCAGGCACGTGACCACTCCCCTGACCGCCCCGGCGTTCGCGCCGGTGGTGCCGAGGTTCACGAACCGCGAGTACCTGAACATCGTCTACCGGACCGACGCCGACGCGCTGCGCGCCGTCGTCCCGGAGCCGCTGAAGGTCGAAGAACCGTTGGTGCGCTTCGAAGTCATGAAGATGGGCGACGTCTCCGGCTACGGCCCGTACACCGAGTCCGGCCAGGCGATCGAAGTCAGCTTCGACGGCGAGCGCGGCGAGTACCTGCACGCGATGTACCTCGACAACTTCCCGGCCACCGCGTCCGGGCGCGAGGTCAGCGCGTACCCGAAGACCGTCGGCAGCCCGGATCTCTATGTCGACAACGGTGTTCTGGTGGGCACGCTGGACTACGGGACGCTCCGGGTGGCCACCGCGACGATGGGCTACAAGCACCACGAGCTGGACGTCCGCGAGGCCGAGCGACAGATCACGGTCCCGACGTTCATGCTCAAGACGATCCCCGGCTACGACGGCGCGCCGCGTGTGCAGGAGCTGGTCCGCACCGAGATCACCGACGTGGTGGTCAAGGAGGCCCACACCGGCCCGGCGCGGCTGCAGCTGTTCCACCACGTCCTGGCCCCGCTGGCCGACCTGCCGGTGCTGGAGGTCGTCTCCGCGAGCCACCTCCTCACCGACCTGACGCTCGCCCCGGTCAAGCCGGTCTTCGACTACTTGAAGGGAGTGCGGTCATGAAGTTCACCAACGCGGCGGTCATCGGTGCCGGCACGATCGGGCTGTCCTGGACGGCGCTGTTCGCCCACCACGGCCTGACCGTCCGGGTGAGCGACCCGCGTCCAGACCTCGCCGAGGCCATCTCCGACGCACTGACGAGTTTCGCCCCGCACCTGGGCACAACCGCCGAGGAGCTGGCGAGCCGGGTCCACGTCGCCGCCGACGTCACTGAATCAGTGAAAGATGCGGACGTCGTGCAGGAGAATGGCCCCGAGAACGTCGAGTTCAAGAAGGACCTGTTCAAGACGCTCGTCGAGGAAGCGCCTGAGCACGCGCTGTTGCTGAGTTCGTCAAGCGCCATCCCGTCGACGGCGTTCACCGGCGGGATCGACGGCAGCCGTGTCCTCATCGGGCACCCGTTCAACCCGCCGCACCTGATCCCGCTGGTCGAGGTCGTCCCCGGCGAGCAGACCAGCGAAGAGTCGGTCGAAGCGGCCGTCGGCTTCTACACCTTCCTCGGCCGGACGCCGGTCGTGGAGCGCAAGGAAATCCCGGGCTTCGTCGGGAACCGGCTGCAGAACGCGCTGAGCCGCGAAGCGATCTACCTCGTCGAACAAGGCGTGGTGACCCCGGAAGACCTGGACAAGGTGATCACGAACTCGCTCGGCATCCGCTGGGCGGCCGTCGGGCCGTTCCTCGGCTCGCACCTCGGTGGCGGCCCCGGCGGCTACCGGCACATGGCCGAGCACATCGGCCAGTCCATGAAGAAGATGTGGGCCGGACTGGGCAACCCCAGCCAGAGCCCTGAAGAGCAGGAACGGCTCATCGAAGCCGTCGAAAAGGCTTACGGCTCCTCCACGTACTCGGAACTCGCCGAGACGCGCGACCGCAAGCAGCTCGCCGTACTGAACGCAATGGAGGAGAACTGACATGGAACCGCTCAAGGACAAGCTCACCGCCGACTTCTACGACTTCGAAGCGCTGCTGCCCGACGAGGAGCGCAAGCTGCTGGTCAAGGCACGCGAGTTCTTGACCCGCGACGTCAAGCCGCTCGTGAACGAGAACTGGGAAGCCGGAACCTTCCCGAAGGAACTGATCGGGATGTTCCGCGGCTCGGGCCTCGCCGGCCTGCCGTACGAGGGCTACGGCGAGCACAAGCCCGCGGTCAGCAACCTGCTCACCGGCATGATGGCGATGGAGATGAGCCGCACCGACGCGTCGGTCGCCACGTTCTTCGGTGTCCACAACGGACTCGCGATGTACTCGATCCACAGCGGCGGCAGCCAGGAGCAGCGCGACCGCTGGCTCCCCGAGCTGGCCGCGATGGACAAGATCGGCGCGTTCGCGATGACCGAGCCGCTCGGCGGTTCCGACGTCGCCGGCGGCATGCGCACCACCGCCAGGCGAGACGGCGACGCCTGGATCCTCAACGGCGCCAAGAAGTGGATCGGCAACGCGACCTTCGCCGACTACGTCGTGGTGTGGGCGCGGGACGTCGACGACAACCACGTCAAGGGCTTCGTCGTCGAGAAGGGCACGCCCGGCTTCGTGCCGGAGAAGATCCAGGGCAAGACGGCGTTCCGGATCGTCGAGAACGCGGAGATCACCCTCACCGACGTCCGCGTGCCGGAGGCGAACCGCCTGCAGGGCATCAACTCCTTCCGCGACGTCGCGGAGATCCTGCGCGCCACTCGCGGCGGCGTCGCCTGGCAGGCGCTGGGCGTGATGATCGGCGCCTACGAAGCCGCGCTGGCCTACGCCCAGGAGCGCGAACAGTTCGGCCGGCCGATCGCCCGCTTCCAGCTGGTGCAGGACCTGCTCGTGAAGAGCCTCGGCAACATCACCGCGTCGTGGGGCATGCTGGTGCAGCTCGCCCGGCTGCAGGACGCGGGGATCTTCAAGGACGAGCACTCGTCGCTGGCCAAGGCGTTCGTCACCTCGCGGATGCGTGAGGTCGTCGCCTGGAGCCGGGAGATCTTCGGCGGCAACGGGATCGTGCTCGGCTACGACGTCGCGCGGTTCTTCGCCGACGCCGAGGCGATCTACTCCTTCGAAGGCACCCGCGAGATGAACACCCTGATCGTCGGCAAGGCGATCACCGGGCAGTCCGCGTTCGTGTAAAACCTAGTATCGCGTCGCAAGTTGTTTGACGGTCCGGCCGAGCGCCCCAATGTGGCGTTCGGTGCGTCCAACGCACCCAATGTGGCGTTCGGTGCGTCCAACGCAACCAACGCCACATTGGGGCGCAACCCCGGCCCCTCGTCAACGAACCTCGGACGCGCGACGCTAGTTCACGCAGCCGGCGGCCGTACTGGTCGCCGGCTGCTTCGTGTCCGAAGCGCCCACAGTGCCCACCGCGCCCGTCGACGGCGGCTTCGTGCCGGTCGCCGCCACCGGCTTCACGCCGCCGGTCGTGTCGTCGCCCGAAGCCTGGACCGCCGGGGTGCTGATCGCCGTGCGCACGAACTGCCGGACCTGCGCCGGGTCGACCTTCACCGCGTCGCCGTCGGACGGCGTCTGCATCGACAGGCTCTGCACCGGGATCGTGGCGAAGCCGATCGCCCCGGACGTCAGCCCCCGCAGCTGCTGCGCGAAGCTCAGGACGTCCCAGCCCTTGTCCAGCACGACAGCCCCCTGCACCGCGCCGACCAGCGAGTTCAGCTTCGACACGTCGGTGAACGTGCCCGCGCTCAGCACCTTCTTCGCCATCCCGGACAGGAACGCCTGCTGCCGCGCGATCCGGTCGAGGTCGCCGTTGAGCAGGCCGTGGCGCTGCCGGACGAACGCGAGCGCCTGGGCGCCGGACAGCGTCTGCGGGCCGGCCGCGAAGTCCGCGCCGGAGTAACTGTCGTGCACCGGCGCCTTGAGGCAGACGTCGACGCCGCCGACGGCCTGTGACAGCGCGTCGAACCCGGCGAGGTTGATCGCCGCGTAGTGGTTGATCGTCAGCCCGGTGAACTTCTCCACGGTCTGGATCGCCGTCTTCGCGCCCGCCTCGTTCGCCGCCACCTCCAGCTGCGCGCCGGTCAGGCCCCGGGCGCGCAACCCGGACATCGCGGCGTTCTTGCCGCGGCTGTACGCCGAGTTGATCTTGTGCTTGCCGTACCCGCCCGCGATGTCCACATAGGAGTCGCGCGGGATCGAGATCGCGGTCGCCGCGGCGCCGCCCGCCGGGATGTGCACCAGGATGATCGTGTCCGTGGTGTCCCCGCCATCGTCGCCGCTGCCCGCGTGCAGCGCGTCGAGCACGTTCTGTGGCAACGGGTTGCCGTACGCGTCGGTCCGGGCGTCGATCCCGACGAGCAGGATGTTCTGAGCGACCTTCAGCGGCTCGCCAGGAGGGGTGCCACGGTCGTCGATCTGGGCCGACGGCGGGATGACGTCGGCCATGACGATGCCGTTGTCCAGTTTGCTCAGCTGTGTCCAGGCGAAGCCGGTGGCCGCGAGCACCAGCGTCGACACGACGCCGAGCGTGACCCGGCCGCCGATGCGGCTCCCCCGCGACGACAGCAGCACGACACTTCCCCTTGCTTCCCTCAGTTGTCCCCTTGTTCGAGGATCACCGCGTTAGCTGGGAATCAGCTGAGAAAGTTGTTGAAAGCTTGTGACGCTGCCCGATCGGCCGAGGCGGTTCGAGCCGATCGACCGGTTTTCGCGACGGAAAGTACCGGCACGCGTACCGGAATGGACTGTGGGGCCGGACACAGCCACCGTGCTACCGCGGCAACCTGCGCCAGATCGCGCGCGGCAGCAAGCGCATTCCGAAGAAGACCGGACGGAGTATCCCGGGCACCCAGACGACGCCGCGGCCGCGTCGCAGCGCGGCGACCGTCGCCTCGGCCACCTGGTCCGGGGTGCTGGAGAACGGCGCCGGCGACATGCCTTCGGTCATCCGGCCGATCACGAAGCCGGGGCGGACCAGGAGCAGGTGGACGCCGGAGCCCCACAGCGCGTCGGCGAGGCCGCTCGCGAAGCCGTCGAGACCGGCCTTGGCCGAGCCGTAGACGTAGTTCGCGCGGCGCACGCGCACCCCGGCCACGGACGAGAACACGACCAGGCGGCCGTGCCCCTGCGCGCGCAGGAGGTTCGCGGCGTGGGTCAGCACGCCGACCTGCGCGACGTAGTCGGTGTGCACGATCGCGGCGGCGTGGGCGGCATCGGCTTCGGCGCGCGCCTGGTCGCCGAGGACGCCGAAGGCCAGCACGACGACGTCCAGCGGACCGTGCTCGGCCGCCACCTTCGCCAGGAAGGGGCCGTGCGCGGCGAGGTCGTCGGCGTCGAACTCGGCGGTTTCGACGGTTTCGGCGCCGGCTTCGCGCAGCGCGGCGACCTCCGCGGTCAGGTCCGCGCCCGGCCGCGCGGCCAGCACGAACCGGCGCGTGTCCTCGCTGACCAGGCGTTTCGCCACGGCCAGCCCGATCTCACTGCGTCCGCCGAGCACCAGCACCGTTCCGTTCACCGCAGCACTCTCTCGTTCGGGGGTCCCGGGGGCGGAGCCCCGGTTTCAACGCAGTCTCCCAGCCGGGGTGCGCCAGCTTGCCGGAGTGGGTGGCGCACTGGACTTCGCGACGCTCGTTGGAGACGAGCGTCACGGCGGCGAACAGCGCACTCCAGCGAGCCCACGCGACGTTGCGTGAGCGGTTGCCCGCGCGCCGTGCCGAGTGGACGGTGGGCGACCCGGCCGCGGCGGAACCCGCGCGGCTCAACTGCGGGTAATGGCGCGGATACTCCCGCCCCGGCGAAGACGGCAAAAAACCCGGGCAGGCGATTCCCGAAAGAATCACCTGCCCGGGCACACACGCTTCCGGAATCGAATTTCTCCGGTTTCGTGTTTTGCTCGAGGCCGCCGGGAAGAGGACACCGGACGGCGGTCAGGCAGCCCGGTGCCGCTGCGGCGCGCTGCGCACCAGCCGGCGGCGTTCGTCCGCGGTGATGCCGCCGAAGACGCCGTGGTCCAGGCCGTTGTCGAGCGCGTAGCCGAGGCATTCGGCGCGCACCGGGCAGCGCGCGCACACGGCCTTCGCCTGTGCCGTCTGCCGGGCGCCGGGGCCGACCTCGGAGATCGGGAAGAACAGTTCCGGGTCCTCGTCCTTGCAGGCCGCGAGTTCCGCCCAGCCCGTCATCGTGGCTTCCATTCCTTCGTTCACCTCCTCAATCTTCCTGTTTCCCATTGTTGGGGCGCGTCAACCGACTTAACCGCGACGGGCGCGCGAACGCATCCGCCTGGGTCAAGGGGGTTTTGGCTTCGGTCCCCGGCTCACCCTCCGGGCAACCAAGACTGCAACACACGAGAGTACGCCTTCCTTCCCGGGATCTCGATGTCGATCACGTCACCCCGATCGGCGAGATCGCGCTCCAGCGCGCCCCGCCCGGGGCCGCCGCCCGCCGCCGCCGCGCAGGCTCGGACCGCGTCAGCGGGCCGGGCTCAGCGGTGCCCCGCAAGGCTTTGCGACCCGGGCGCGCCCGCACCGGGCCAGCCCCGGCGAAGATCTCCACGCCGAGCCGTGACACCTTCCGCGGGCACCGCGCCGCGACCGGAATCCGCCGTTCACACGCCCGCGCGTCTTCGGTCGCCGACGGGCTCACCGGGCGCCGGCCGCGCGGCGCACCGGAGCGGTCGCTGGATCGCGTCTCGGTGGGTCACCAAGTCCGGGTACCCGACATCTCCGCCGTCACTCGTAACGACGCGTCACCAGTGCGGCGCAGTCCATTACTCCTCCCGAGCAGTCTTGACCGAATCGTTACACGTAGCGGTCACTTCAGTGCACCTGTCCTTGTGGAGGCGAGGGGCGGTGAGGGGTCCGTGTGCGGTCACGAGGGGTTCGACGCGTTCTTCCGCGCCGACTTCCCCCAGCTCGTGGCGTTCCTGTGCAAAGCGGGGTTCGAGGTCGGAACCGCCCGCGACGTCGCCGCCGAAGCGATGCTGCACGCCCTGGAGGCGTGGCCGGACCTGGACGACCCCCGCGCCTGGGTCCGCCGGGCCGCCGGGCGGCTGCTCGGCGCGGCGAGCGACGCGCGCGCCGACTGGTCCCTGGCGGGCGACCCGCACGACGACGAAGCACTGGCCGCCCTCGTCGACCGGCACGCGGGCCTCATCGGCCTTCTCGCGTCGCTCCCGGGCCAGCAGCGGCTGGTCCTGGCGTGGTCCCTCGACGGGTTCACGCCCGCCCAGATCGCGGAGGCGCTGCGGATCGCCCCCGCGACCGTCCGGTCCAACCTCCGCCACGTGCGGGAACGGCTCCGGCGCCACCGGGTCGCGCAACCCGAACGCCAGCGGGACAGGGAAAGGTGAGCAGAATGCCGGCAACCGAGTACGGGGATCGGGCGATCACCGAGCTGCTGCGGGAGTCCAACGCCGCGCTGCACGACTCGCTGCGCGCCGGCCTCGACGTGGAGGGCGCCCTGATTCGGGTGCGCAGCCGGGCGCTGGTCCGGGAGATCGCCGCGACGCAGCCCGCGGAGGCCTTCCCGGCCCACTGGCGGCGGCACGACGAGCCGGTCGCCGACGCGATCGCCGGTGACGAGGCCGCGACGGCCCGCCTGCTCGCCACCATCCGGCCGCTGGTCGTGCGCTACTGCCGGGCCCGCGTCGGCCGGAACGAGCGGACGTTCGCCTCGGCCGACGACGTCGCCCAGGAGGTGTGCCTCGCCGTGCTCACCTCGCTGCCGTCCTACCGCGACCAGGGCCGCCCGTTCCTCGCGTTCGTCTACGGCATCGCCCAGCACAAGGTCGCCGACGCGCACCGCGCCGCGGCCCGCAACCGCGCCGACCCGGTGCCCGACGTGCCCGACGGCGTCTCCGAAGCCGACGGGCCCGAGCAGCGGACGTTGCGGTTCGAGCTGAACGGGCAGCTGGCCCGGCTGCTCGATGTCCTCCCCGCGAAACAGCGCGAGATCGTCGTGCTGCGGGTGGTCGTCGGGCTCTCCGCGGAGGAGACCGCCGCCGCGGTGAGCTCGACACCCGGCGCCGTCCGGGTGGCCCAGCACCGCGCGCTCGGCCGCCTGCGCCGGCTGTTGACCAGCGACGACTGATCAGCGGCCCACGCGGTCGAGGACGAACTCCGCCAGCGCCGCCGCCGGCCCTTCGATCGACTCGCGGGCCAGCAGCATGAACTCGATGTCCCCGGGCTCGGGCAGGCCGTCGAGCTCGACCAGGTCGGCCGGCACCAGGCTGCGCGCGTGCAGGGTGACGCCCAGCCCGGCCGCCGCCGCGGCCCGCAGGCCGGTGAGGCTCGACGTCTGACACGCGGCCCGCCATTCCAGGCCGGCGCGCTCCAGGCATTCCACGGCCAGCTGCCGCGTGATCGACGGCATCGGGTACTGCACCAGCGGCACCGGCCGGCCGGGCTCCAGGGCCGTCGCCGCCGAGCCGATCCAGACCAGGGGCTCCCGCCAGAGCAGCCGGCCGCGGTGCGTGCCCGGGCGGCGCTTGCCCAGCACCAGGTCCAGCTGCCCGGCGCGCAGCCGCTGGGCCAGGACGTCCGACAGCTCGACGGTCAGCTCGACGTCCACCAGCGGGTGGCTGCGGCGTAGCCGGCGCAGGATCTCCGGCAGGTCGCCGAGCGCGAAGTCCTCCGAAACGCCGAAGCGCACGCGGCCACGCAACTCGGCGCCGCGGAAGTGGCGCTCCGCGCGTTCCTCGGTGTCCACGACGGTCTGCGCGAAGCCGAGCATCGCCTGCCCGCGCGCGGTGAGCTCGACGGTGTGGGTGTCACGGGCGAAGAGCAGCCCGCCCGCGTCGCGCTCGAGGCGCCGGACGTGCTGGCTGACGGTGGGCTGGCCGACACCGAGCCGCCGCGCGGCCGCGGTGAAGCTGCGCGTCTCGGCGACGGCGAGGAACGAACGGCACAGCCGCGGGTCCAGCACACGTTCACCTTATCGCGATCGGCGATAACAGTCAGTCCGGTCATCGAGGTTCACAATGAATGTGGCGTCGCCGAGAATGGCCGTGGAAGGAGATCCATGTCCCGGTTCCGGCTCGACCCGTTCGTCCTCGCCCTCCTCGCCACCGTCGGGGTCGCCACTCTGCTGCCCGCCTCCGGTGAGGTGGCCGCCGGGTTCGGCACCGCCACCACCGTCGCCGTCGGAGTGCTGTTCTTCCTGTACGGCGCCCGGCTGTCCACCGAGGAGGCGCTCGACGGGCTGCGGCACTGGCGGCTGCACGCGGTGGTGCTCGCCGCGACGTTCGTCCTGTTCCCGCTCTTCGGCCTGGCTCTCTGTCTGCTGCCGGCGTCGGTGCTGCCGCCCGAGCTCGCCGCCGGGGTGCTGTTCCTCGCCGTGCTGCCCTCGACCGTGCAGTCGTCGATCGCGTTCACCTCGATCGCCCGCGGCAACGTCGCGGCGGCGATCTGCGCCGCGTCGCTGTCCAACCTGGCCGGGGTCGTGCTCACCCCGCTGCTGGTGGCGCTGCTGCTCGCCGGCGACGGCGCCGGGGTCGACGGCTCGGCCGTGCTCGGGATCGTGCTGCGGCTGCTCGCGCCGTTCGTGGCGGGCCAGCTGGCGCGGCGCTGGATCGGCGGCTGGATCACGCGCAAGTCCGCGCCGCTCAAGCTGTTCGACCGCGGCTCGATCCTCCTGGTGGTCTACACCGCGTTCAGCGCCGGGATGACCGAAGGCATCTGGCACCGGCTCGACGCCGGCCGGCTGGCGGTGCTCGTCGCGGTGTGCGGCGTGCTGCTCGCGGCGGTGCTGGCCGCGACCGGGTGGAGCGCGAAGCTGCTCGGGTTCGCCCGCGCGGACCGGATCACCCTCGTGTTCTGCGGGTCGAAGAAGAGCCTGGCCAGCGGCCTGCCGATGGCGACGGTGCTGTTCGGGCCCGCGCAGGTGGGGTTGATCGTGCTGCCGCTGATGCTGTTCCACCAGGTGCAGCTCATCGTCTGCGCGACGCTGGCCCGCCGCTACGCCCGCGACGCGTCGCCGGCCGGGGACCTCGTGCCCGCCTGAGTTTCGCTCGAAGTACGTGAATGTCGCATTGAGGGACTTCAAGTCCCTCAATGCGACATTCACGGCCCTGGCTCACCCCACGAGGACGTTCTTGTAGAAGATGTTGGCGTAGCGGTTGACGTTGTCCAGGCTGCTGCGCGAGCCGAAGCCGAGGAACAGCCGGGTTTCGCCGTCCGCCGTGCGGTAGATGGCCATGCCCTCCGGCTCGCGGTACACCAGCGTCGAGCCGGCCTTCGTCAGCTCGCGGCTCTTCACTTCGCCGGTGGTCATGTCGATCCGCGTCACGTACGAGTCGATGTCCGCGGCGTCGGCGTGGCCCGAACCGTCCAATGTGTACAGGTAGTTGCCGAGGATCGTGTAGCCCTGGAAGACGACGCTCGACGTGCTCAGCGCCGGTTGCGGGAAGTGCGCCAGCGGAGCGGAGAAGTCGCCGGCGGCGGCGCTCGCGAGCGGGTACACGCTGTAGTACATCTTGCCGCCTTCGCTGCGGCGCACGGCGATCCGCTTGTACACCGGGTCGGTGGCGCAGGTGATCGTCCTGCTGCCGGTGAGGAACTTCTTCACCGACGGGGTGCCGCCGTCGACGAACTTGAAGCGCGCCAGCGCGGTGCCGCGGGCGTCACCGGTGGTCCCGTCGGCGTCGCACTCCATCCAGATGTAGGACGCGGTGCCGACCGGCTCCACGCCGAGGGAGACGCCGTGCCCGGCGTGCGCCAGGTGCATCGAGCCGAGCAGCTCACCACTGAAGCTGAGCTGGTTGACGCAGAGGTCGTCGCCGGAGGTGCCGTTCTGCGCCTGGACGACGAAGAGCCGGCGGTTCACGTTGTCGAAGGCGAAGCCCTGCATCACGTGGTGCGATTCGTGCAGCATCTTGCTGCGGAACAGGTCGTAGGAGGGCTTGGCGATGTCGAAGTAGGGCGAGGAGGCCGGCAGCTCACCGGCGGCCGCGGTCCCGGCGAACACCGCGCCGACCCCGAGCGCGGTGGCGGTCGCGGCGGTCGCGGTCAAGGCGGTCGCGCGAAACAGCGACCGCCGGGAAAGCGCTCGCTCGGTCATGATCGGGACGGGATTGTGCGGCACACTCGCCTCCAGGTTCGGACTTCTGGCGAGTGAGGCTGCAGCGCCGGCGTACAGAGGACGTACAAACCGGGATACATCGAGATCGGTAACACCGGAGGCCGGCGAAGCGATTCCGGGTTCGTCGCGGCACAAGGGGGAGGATCATCATGGGAACCCAGGCAAGAACCGCGCTGGCCGCACTGGCCGGCGCGCTGGTGGTCACGGCGGGCGCGGTCGCCTTCGCCGGCGCGTCGGCCGCCGTCGGCCCGGCACCGGCGCCGATCGTCCAGGCGGCGCAGGCCACCTGCGTGACGGACCGCGGCGGCTTCTGCACGGTCACGCACACGCTGGGCAAGGTTCCGGAGGCGATCGTCGTGTCCGCGAACACGCCGGACTCGTTCAACGGGTTCATGCTCAACACGGTGCAGGGGACCTTCACCCCGACCACTTTCCAGGTACGGGCGATGTTCTCGCAGACCACGCCGAAGACGTTCGGCCAGATCTGGTTCACCTACGCGGCCTACGCCGCCGCGGCACCGCCGACCACGTTCACGCTACCGACCCCCACCTCGCGACCGCCGGCAACCACGCCCACGCCCACACCCACACCCACGCCCCCTCCTCTCACCACGCCAACCACGCCGACCGCGCCCGACACGCCGACCACTACTACCACCACCGGCGGTGGCAGCTGAGCGGAATCCGCGGTTTTCGCCTTGCTCACCAACGGCTTCCGTCAGCGGGGCCCGGGTGAAGGCTTCTTCCGCAGCTCTTCCGCGAAGATGGCGTCGACGCGCGAACCCGCTCGCAGCAGGACTCGCGCGGCGGCGCGGATCACGTACCCGAGCGCCAGCAAGAAGAGCAGAGCCAGGCCGATGGCCGCGGAATTCGCCACGAGCGCCTCCCGGTACTGATGCGCGAGGTAGCCCAGGCCCGCCCCGACGGTGAGTGCGTCGAGCAGCGCCAGCCTGATCGCCCGGTGGCGGGTCGGGGTGGACCGCGGAGCAGTGACCATCGCTCATCCTCCCGCCGTTCCGGTCAGCGGTGACGCCCTTGCAACCTAGACGAGCGTGCGCCGCTCGGCAGGCACTTCAACCTGTTCGGCCTACCGGATCTGCCCGGATGGCCGCTGTGATAACTTGAAGCGAACCGAGTCTTGTGTGCACGCGCAAATCCTCGTGCAGTCCGCGCGCCGGGGCCAGGGGGCGGTAGCTCAGTTGGTTAGAGCAGGGGACTCATAATCCCTTGGCCGCGGGTTCGAGCCCCGCCCGCCCCACGCTCGTGAGCCCTGCTCGGCGCTTCGCGCCTTCGCCGGGCTCGCTCGCTTCGTCATCCTTTCTGGGGGTGCAACCCCCAGACCCCGCCCGGGGGCTTCGCCCCCGGACCCCCAACCGTGGTCACCTTGGGTGGGGCGAGTTCGGGTTGCGTGAGGTCGGGTTGCCTGAGGTCGGGTTGTGTGAGGTCGGGTTGTGTTTCGTCAGGCCGCGACCGCTGCCCCGCCCGGAGTTCGGTAGCCGAGCGCATTTCCGGGAGCGTCGGCGAAAGCCTTGTGCGCGGATGGGTTAACTTCGAGCCATGCTGGTGGGTGCGCACGAGGTCGAGGTGTTCGAGGGGGCCAGGGCGCGGTTGGAGGCGATCGCGTACCGCCTGCTGGGGTCGGCGAACGATGCCGAGGACGCGGTGCAGGACACGTTCCTGCGCTGGCAGTCCGCCGACCGGGAAGTCATCGAGACGCCCGAGGCGTGGCTGACGAAGGTGCTCACCAACCTCTGCCTCAACCGGCTCACTTCGGCGCGGGCCAACCGGGAGACGTACGTGGGGCAGTGGCTCCCCGAGCCCGTCTTCGCGGGAGACCGGATGCTCGGTCCGTCGGAGACCGCCGAGCAGCGCGAGTCGGTCTCGATCGCGATGCTCACACTGATGGAACGGCTCTCGGCCAAGGAACGCGTCGTGTACGTGCTGCGCGAGGCGTTCGGGTACTCGCACGGCGAGATCGCCGAAGTGCTCGACCTCACCGAGTCGAACTGTCAGCAGGTCTACCGGCGTGCCAAGCAGCACCTGGCCGCCGACCGGCGCCGGGTCGCGGTCGACGCGGCCGCGGCCCGCAAGATCGTCGAGGAATTCCTCGCCGCGGCACTCAGCGGCCGGACCGACTCACTGGTGAAGATGCTGACCGACGACGCGATCCACGCGGGTGACGGTGGCGGCGTGGTCTTCTCCCTGCCGCGGCCGATCAGCGGTGCGCTACGGGTGGCGAGGTTCCTGCGGACGCTGGTCGAACCCAGCGAGGCCAAGTGGGAGATGATCGGCGGACGGCCCGTCCTGTTCGCCGCGGTCGCCAACGGCGTACCCGCGCTGGTGTTGACGGTCGGCGACCGGGTCGCCGCCGTCGTCTCGCTGGACGTGACCACCGACGGCATCGCGGCCGTCCACACCCAGGCGAACCCCGGCAAGCTCGAACGCGCGACGCGCCAGTGGGCCACCTCCGAACACGGGGAACCGCTCGCCGACAACCGGTGACCCAGGTCACAGCCCGCTGCTGTCAGGTTTCGTGCCGCTGTCCGGTTCAGGAAGCGACACCAGCCAGACAGGAGTGAGACCATGAAGCACCGCATCGTCGTTCTCGGGGCCGGATACGCCGGAGCCAACGCCGCCGGGCGCCTGGCCAAGCGGCTGCACCCCGCCGACACCGAGATCACCGTCGTCAACGCCGATCCCGAGTTCGTCGAGCGCGTCCGCCTGCACCAGCTCGCCACCGGCCAGGACCTGAAGACCCGCACACTGACCGACGTCTTCGCGGGCACAGGTGTTCGGGTACGGCTGGCACGGGTCACCGCCGTCGACGCCGAACGCAAGACTGTCGACATCGTCGACGCCGGCGGCCCCGGCGAGATCGCCTACGACACGCTCGTCTACGCCCTCGGCAGCATCGCCGCCGACTGCGGCGTTCCCGGCGTCGCCGAGCACGCCCACGACCTCGCCGGCAAGCAGTCGGCGCTACGGCTGCGGGCACGGCTGGCCGGCCTCGCCGCGGGCGAAGCCGTGCTCGTCGTCGGTGGCGGCCTCACCGGCATCGAAGCCGTCACCGAGATCGCCGAATCCCGGCCGGACCTCGAGGTCTCCCTCGCCTCCCGCGGCGGCCTCGGCGACTGGCTGGGCGAGAAGGCCCAGCGCCACCTGCGCCGGGCGTTCGACCGGCTCGGCATCACCGTGCACGAGCACACCGGCATCGCGGGCGTCGAGCCGGCCGGCGCGGTCACCACCGACGGCCGCGCGATCCCCGCCCAGCTGACCGTCTGGACGGCGGGCTTCGCCGTCCATCCCCTCGCCGCGGCCTCGACTCTGCGGGTCTCCGAGACGGGGCAGATCGTCGTCGACGAAACGATGCGGTCGGTCTCGCACCCGGACGTCTACGCCGTCGGTGATGCCGCACTCGCACCGGGCGCGAACGGCACCCCGCTGCGGATGTCCTGCGCCTCGGGCGTTCCCACGGCCTACCTGGCGGCCGACGCCATCGCCGCCCGCCTGACCGGACGCGAGCTCCCCGAGAACAAGATCGGTTACACCGGCCAGTGCGTCAGCCTCGGCCGGCGCGACGCCATCATGCAGTGGGTGACCCCGGACGACCAGACCAAACCGGCCGCGGTCATCGGCAAGACGGCCGTCCGCATCAAGGAGCTGATCTGCACGGCCGCGGCCTGGAGCGTCTCCCACCCGACGTCGATGCTCCCGGCCCGTCGCCGTCACACCATCCGGGCCGAAGAGCCCGTCACGATCACCGCGTGACCCCACGAGCGTGTTCCGGCAGGCTCCGCGCGACGTCGTCCGGGGACGGCATGGCGGCGATCTCCTCGGCGATCGCGCGGGCCGCGTCGCGATGGGGCCCGCGGCGCGGGAGGAGTTCGCGGACGTGGTCGGTGACGGCGTCCGCGCTCAGTTCGCCGGGGAGCAGGCACCGCGCGGCGCCCGCGGCGCCGAGCGCTTCGGCGTTGGCGAACTGGTCGGCGCCCTGCGGCAGAATCAGCTGCGGGACGCCGACGGCGAGCGCGCCGAGGGTCGTGCCACTGCCGCCGTGGTGCACGACGACGTCGGCGTGCGGCACGACCTCCGCCTGCGGCACCCACGCCCGCACCGTCACGTTGCCCGGCACCGTGCCGAGTTCCTCCGGGCGGACCCGGCCGGTGGCCACCACCACCCGCGCGTCGAGCGCCGCCAGGCCCCGGATGGCCGTGGTGAGCACTTCCGGGGTGCCGAACGCGGTGCCGAGCGTCAGGTAGATCAGGGGCCGCGAACCGCGTTCGACGCGCCAGGCGGGCCGTGCCGGTTCGGAATAGGGCACGGGTCGCAGGACGATCCGCTCGGCGGTCGCGAGGAAGTCCTTGTCCTGCAAGGACGGCGGGCAGATGTCGAGGTGCGGCCGGTCGGGGGCGCCGGCGGCCGCGGTGGGGAGCCGCAGCCCGATCCCTTCGGGGATCAGGCGGCCGAATCCGTGCCAGAGGCCGGGGATCCCGGCACGGCGCGCGGCGACCGCCGCGCCGGGTAGTCCCCATTCGTGCACCACGAGTGCGGGCCGCAGCCGCGCCAGTTCCGGTTCGAGATCCTCGGCGTAGATCTCGTAGAACGAGTCCGCGGGACGGAACGGCCGGAGCCCGTTGCGCACCAGCGGTGGGTGGACGTTCTCCCCGGCGGCGAAGTGGACCTCGTGCCCGGCGTCCCTGGCGGCGATCGCGAGCGGGATCAGCGGGTAGGTGTGGCCGACCGAGGCGAGGCTGGCGAAGAGGATGCGCACACTGCTCCAGATGATGCTGTCAGATGTTCTGAGTATCTGGAGTAGCTTACGATCAGCGGACGCGGTCGTAAACCACGGCCGTCTCCCCCAGTTCGCCGGTCTCGTGGTGGGCGAGCCGCCACTTCGACGCGGGCAGGCCGTCGTCGAACAGGCGCGGCCCGCCGCCGGCGATCTCCGGGCAGATCATCAGGTACAGCCGGTCGAGCAGGTCCGCCGCGAGCAGCGGCTTGATGACGCTCGCGCTGCTGTTGACCAGGATGTCGCCCGAGCCCGACGCCTTGAGCTCGGTGACGACGTCCGCGGCCGGGGCGTTCACGACGCGGGCGCGCTCCCACGGCGCCTCGGTCAGCGTGGTCGAGAAGACCACCTTTTCCGCGTCCACCAGCCACTTCGCGTACCCGCGGTCGCGCGGATCGGCGTTCTCGTCCGCGGCGACCGTCGGCCAGAAGCCCAGGAAACCCTCGGCGTTGAGGCGCCCGAGCACCGCCGTCGTCGCGTTCTCCCAGATGCGGGCGAGGTGGCTCCGCGCGACCTCGGTGGTCGCGTACGGGAGGATCGCGCCCATGTCGGCGGGGCCGGCGGGGCCGTGGTAGCGCCCGTCGAGGGTGAGGCTCAGGTTCGCGGTGACCTTGCGGCCGGCCGAGTCGGTCATGACGGTTCTCTCTTTCCCTGGGTGAGCACTTCGGTGAGGTGGTCGAGCACCTGGCCCCAGCCGGTTTCGATGCCGGCGATGAAGGGGACGGCGTCGACGGTCGTCGCGGTGACGCGCAGGCCGAGCCGCAGCCGGGTGCCGCCCGGGGCCGCGGTGAGCTCGAGGTCGTAGTGACCGGTGAAGGACGCCGTGCCCAGCACCGCGAGGTCGAAGACGAGGCGCCCGGGCTCGTCCGCGACACGGACCTCCCCTTCCGAGCGGTACTCGCCGTCGGCGTCGCGGTAACCGAGCACGACCCGCCCGCCCGGCCGGGGCTCGAGGACGCACTCGGTGATGGTCATCGACGGCGGGACCCACCACGAAGCCAGCAGTTCCGGATCGGCCCAGTGCCGCCAAACGACCTCCCGCGGCACGGCCAGCACGCGTTCGAACGCGAAGCCGCGTCCGTCCGCCCACCGATCCCGGTCCGCGACCGCGGTTTCCGCCTCGATGGCGGCGCGGTACCGCGCGACGACGTCCCGCTCGCCCTCGTGCGCCTCGGTGTTCTCGGCCAGCTCCCGCAGCCGGCCCGCGAGCGCCGTCAACGGCTCCGCGTCAAGGGCGTAGACGCGACGCTGCCCGAGCGGGAAGACGCTGACGAGGCCGGTGCGGGCGAGGGTCTGGAGGTGCTTCGTGGTCTGCGGCTGCCGCAACCCCGTCAGCTCGGCCAGTTCCCCGACCGACCGCGGACGCTCGGCGAGGAGTTCGACGATGCGCCACCGCGCCGTGTCCCCCAGTGCTGCTGCGATCCGGTCCATGAACCCAGTATTCACACAGCAGAATATTCACGTCAAGGAATATTTTGGCCGGGCAGCCAGCGCAGCCCGTAGGCGTACCCCAGCTGCGGCGCGGCGAAGTCCTGCGCCACTTCGCACGCGCCGTCGAGCGGCAGCGCCGGGCCCGGCTGGGCCGGGTCGGCGAGCACCGAGTGCGGCACGCGGTCCAGCCGCCACACCACCCGCGGCGGCCGTCGCGGGTCGAAGCGGACCCGCACGGTGAACGACTCGCTGGTCACCAGCGGCACGAACGTGTACGACGGCCGGATCGGCCGGCCGTCGCGGATCCGGAACACCAATGAGTACGTGTGGCAGTCGCCGCGCGACAGCGGCCGCGGCAGGTCGAGCAGCCAGCGGAAGTGCCGCTGCCCCACCCGTTTCCCGGCGCCGATCAGGACGCCGTGCTGGACGTCGGCGGCCACCCGCCGCTCGCCGTCGGCGCCGTCCTCGGTGCGGGGGACGGTGAACCGCGTGGAAATCCGGCTCAGCCCGTCCCGGGTCGCCACGATCAGCCGTTCCTCGATCACCTCCGGCTCGGCGGTGTCCAGCCGTACGAGTGCCTTGAACCGCTTGACGAACCAGCCCCGGTCCGGATCGGGCACGCCATCGTCGGCTTGCCCGTTCGCTTCGATTTCGGCGGCGAGCCGGGCGAACGCCCGGTCGATGCGCCGCCGCGCCGTGCGCTCGGAGACACGCAGCCGGTCCGCGAGCACGCTCACCCGGTCACTGAGCAGCGCGTGCTGCGCGCCGGGGACAATGCCCAGCGCGATGTTCACCGCCAACCGGTCGTCGGCCGGAAATTCCGCGATCGCGGCCGAAATCGCTTCGCGCAGAACGCGCCGCGCCGCCCGGTCGGTCGTCGTCCGGTGGATTTCGCACCAGCTGGAAACAATCGGACCCAAGCGGCTGCGCAGCCGTTCGGCTTCCAGCCCCCAGCCCCGCCGGAGTGCGGTGAGTTCCCGGAGCAAGCCGTCCTCGTGTGTCATGGGAATCCGATTGTGTCACACGGAGTTCCGGGTGATCTTCGACCCGGCTGCGCCGATCAGGTGATTCCGGAGTGGCCAGTATTTGGCCAATTCCTGCGCGATTAGGCCGGGCAGCGGCCTTTTCCCGTTCCACGGCAGGTCGATCATTTCCCCCGTCCACGAAAGAAATCGGGGAGGAAGGGTGCCCGGCAGTACTCTCCCGGCGATCGGGCCGGCCGACGTCGCAGGGGTGCGCCGGCTGGCCCGCGACGGCCTGCTCGCCGGCTCGGCTTCGGCCGCCCCGCCCCGCGAACTCACCCGGTTGCGCGGAGCGGTCTACGCCGTGGCATGGCCGCTGGTCTTCGCGCGGATCACCCGGCCGCTGGAACGCCAACGCCGTCACCTGGACTGCGTCCGGGGTCTCGAGTCGCTGCGGCCCGGCTGCCTCGACGGCTTCCACGACGACGTCGAAGCCGTCGTGGAGCACGCGCTGCGGCGCGCCACCGACCGGATCGACAACTTCGAGGGCTGGCTGACGACCCGCCTGCACCCGGCGACGGTCGACGCGCACCGGCGGCGGCGCGGTGAGCTCGGGGCCCTGCAACGACCCCGGCTCCCGGCCTGGCTGGGTGACGCCCTGGGTGGCGATCGGTGGCTGTGCGACCTCGCCGTCCAGATCCTGGTCTGGGCGGGGGTGCCGTCGACCGCGGGCGCGGAGCTGTGGCCGATGGACAGCTGGGCCGCGCGGCGCGCGGAGGTCACCGGCGAGCCGGCGGCCGGCCGCGACCGGCTCGACGGCGAGGTGCGGCGGGTGCTGGCCGCCATGCGGACCCGGCCGCAGTGGCACGCCGAGCACGTCGAGCGCCCGCTCGGGCGCAAGCAGACGCCGGTCGCCCCGGTGCCGGCGGACAGCGCGGCCGAGCTCCCGGCGCTGGAGCTGGTCGGGCCGCACGAGGTGGCGGACGCCCGGCTCACCGGACTGGCCGAGCAGGCGCTGAGCGCGATCGAGGCCCGCCTCGACCGCGGCGAGGAGCCGTCGGGGGCGGTCAAGGCGGTGGTCCGGCTGGTGTTCGGCACCGACGGAACGGGGCCCGGAGGCGGACCGCACGCCGAGCCGGCCCGGGAGGACTGGCTAGCCACGGCACTCGCCGACCCGGCCCGGGTCGACCGGATCGTGGCGACGGTCCTGGCCATCCTCGGCCGCTGACCACCCGCGCACGGCCGGCTCGACCCGGCCACTCTCGGCCGCCAAACGCCGGCGCGCGTCGAACAGCTCGGCCAGCACCTCGGGCGGGCAGCCGGCGGCCCGTGCCCGTCTCCCCGCGGCCGCGAGTTCGGCCAGCAGCAGCGCGCGCACGGCCGTGCGCGCCGCATCCGGGAGTCTCGTGAGCGGGGCCGATGATTCGGTCACCCCGGCCTCCTCTCGCCCGGCGCCGGCTGCCGCCGGCCCAGCCATCACCTGACGGACACGCGCCAGCGCGCCGGTGCCCGGCGGGGCACTGCGGTGGCGACCCGCTCAAGCGCCCCAATGTGGCATTCGGT